>NZ_JBHYUG010000001.1:138913-210312 GCF_042749375.1 Streptomyces sp. NPDC059477
CCTGGCGCGGGGGTCTGTGTGGGCGGGGTCGTGAGTGCGCACACAACACACCCGACCCCCCCCCCAGACCCGGGGCATTGCGTGTCCGGGGGCGCGGGCCTCAGGCGTCGGGGCCGGTGGCGGCGGCGATCGCGTCGGACAGCGGCGTGGTCGGGCGGCCCGCCAGCCGGGAGAGGTCGTCGACGCCCCCGGCCAGCTCACCCTTCTCGATGGACACGTCCACCCCGGCGAGGATGGCGGCGAGCGGCTCGGGCAGCCCGGCGCCGGTCAGGATGCCGGTGAGGGCCTCGGCGGAGACATTGGTGAAGCCGATCTCCCGCCCGGTCCGCCGGCTCAGCTCGGCCGCGTACTCGGCCATGCTCCACGCGCTGTCGCCGAACAGCTCGTACGCCGTGTTCTCGTGCCCCTCGCCGGTCAGTACGGCGACCGCGGCGGCGGCGTAGTCGGCGCGCGCGGCGGAGGCGATCCGGCCGTCACCGGTGGCGGCGACCACGGTGTTGTGCGCCAGCACCGGGGCCAGGTTCTCGGTGTAGTTCTCGTGGTACCAGCCGTTGCGCAGGAAGACGTACGGCACGCCCGAGTCCACGATCAGCCGCTCGGTGGCGCGGTGGTCGTCGGCGAGGGCGGCGGTCAGGCTCGCGGGGGCGCTGGTGTACGCGAGCAGCGCGACCCCGGCCGCCTTGGCGGCGTCCACGACGACCTTGTGCTGGGCGACGCGGTCCTTGTCGAACTCGCTGCCGGAGATCAGCAGCACCTTGTCGCCGGGGGCGAAGAGGTTGTCGAAGGTCCGGGGCGCGTTGTAGTCGGCGACGGCGATCCGTACGCCCCGGGCGGCGAGGTCGGCGGCCTTGGCCTCGTCGCGCACGACGGCGGTGAGCTGCCCGGCCGGCACCCGCTCCAGCAACTGTGCGACGACATGGCGGCCGAGGTGACCGGTGGCTCCGGTGACGACGATGCTCATGGGGGACTCTCCCTGTGGTTCCTGTGCCCCTCTGGGGAGGGGGTGGGGGTGGGTGGGGGTGGGGTGATCGAGGTACGAGCTATGTCACTCACCCTAGGGAGGGCACTAGCGAAAGGAAAGTACCCACTTTGAAGTAAGGTACCGGCATGTCGGTAAGTGAGAGCGAGAGTGTGAGCGTGAGCGGCGACGAGGCGATATGCCCGTACCGCCTGGTCCTGGAACATGTCACCAGCCGCTGGGGCGTCCTCGTCCTGATCGCGCTGCTCGAACGCCCGCACCGCTTCAGCGAGCTGCGCCGGGCGATCGACGGGGTCCGGCGGGTCAGCGAGAAGATGCTGACCCAGACCCTCCAGACCCTGGAACGCGACGGCCTCGTCCACCGGGACGCCAAGCCCGTGATCCCGCCCCGGGTCGACTACTCCCTCACCCCCCTGGGCCATGAGGCCGCCGAACAGGTCCGCGCGCTGGCCCTGTGGACGGAACGCCGGATGGGGGCGGTGGCGGAGGCGCGGGAGCGGTACGACGCGGCGCGGGGCGCTTCGCTGGGCTAGCGCCAGTACTGGCATCCAGCCGTCGGCCAGTACTGGAAAGCAGCCGTCGGCCAGTACCGGCAAGCAGCCGGCACCGGCACGGGGAGCACGGGGAGCACGAGGAGCACGGCGAGCACTGAGAAGCACGGGGGCATGAGAAGGGCCCGGGTACTTCCGCTACCCGGGCCCTTCTCACGCTCGTTCGCCGTCGCCGGCCTTCCCCTCGCGGGCGTCGGCTGGTGTCAGCCGACCACCGTCCAGGTGTCCCCGCCCGCGAGCAGCGCGGCGAGGTCGCCCTTGCCGTTCTGCTCGATGGCGGTGTCGAGTTGCTCGGTCATCTGGTCGTCGTAGACGGGCCGGTCGACGGAGCGCAGGACGCCGATGGGGGTGTGGTGCAGGGTGTCCGGGTCGGCGAGGCGGGACAGGGCGAACGCCGTGGTCGGTGAGGTGGCGTGCGCGTCGTGCACCAGCACCTGTGCCTCGTTCTGCGGGGTGACGTCGATGACCTGGAGGTCGCCGGTCCGCGGGTCCCGTACGACTCCCCGCGCGCCGTCGGCGCCGAAGCGGATCGGCTTGCCGTGCTCCAGGCGGATGACGGCTTCCTCGGCGCGCTGCCGGTCCTTGAGGGCGTCGAAGGCGCCGTCGTTGAAGATGTTGCAGTTCTGGTAGATCTCGACCAGGGCGGTGCCGGGGTGGGCGGCGGCCTCGCGCAGGACCTGGGTGAGGTGCTTGCGGTCGGAGTCGATGGTGCGGGCCACGAAGGACGCTTCCGCGCCGATCGCCAGCGACACCGGGTTGAAGGGCGCGTCGAGCGACCCCATCGGCGTCGACTTGGTGATCTTGCCGACCTCGGAGGTGGGCGAGTACTGGCCCTTGGTCAGCCCGTAGATCCGGTTGTTGAAGAGGAGGATCTTGAGGTTGACGTTGCGGCGCAGGGCGTGGATGAGGTGGTTGCCGCCGATGGACAGGGCGTCGCCGTCGCCGGTGACGACCCAGACGGACAGATCACGGCGGGAGGTGGCGAGGCCGGTGGCGATGGCGGGGGCCCGGCCGTGGATGGAGTGCATCCCGTAGGTGTTCATGTAGTACGGGAAGCGGGAGGAGCAGCCGATGCCGGAGACGAAGACGATGTTCTCCCTGGCGAGGCCCAGTTCGGGCATGAAGCCCTGCACGGCGGCGAGGATCGCGTAGTCACCGCAGCCGGGGCACCAGCGCACTTCCTGATCGGACTTGAAGTCCTTCATGGACTGGCGGGCCTCGGCCTTGGGGACGAGTGAAAGTGCCTCGATCGTGCCCGTGCCTTCCGTGGACGTCTCAGCCATCGATGGCCTCCTTGAGCGCCGTGGCGAGCTGTTCGGCCTTGAACGGCATGCCGTTCACCTGGTTGTAGCTGTGCGCGTCGACCAGGTACTTCGCCCGGATCAGGGTGGCGAGCTGGCCGAGGTTCATCTCGGGGATCACGACCTTGTCGTAGCCCTGGAGGACCGTGCCCAGATTCCGCGGGAAGGGGTTCAGGTGGCGCAGATGGGCCTGCGCGATCGGCAGCCCGGCGGTGCGCAGCCGGCGGACGGCGGCGGTGATGGGGCCGTAGGTGGAGCCCCAGCCGAGCACCAGGGTGCGGGCCCGGTCCGGGTCGTCGACGTCGAGGTCGGGCACGGTGATGCCGTCGATCTTCGCCTGCCGGGTGCGGACCATGAAGTCGTGGTTGGCGGGGTCGTACGAGATGTTCCCGGTGCCGTCCTGCTTCTCGATGCCGCCGATGCGGTGTTCGAGACCCGGCGTGCCGGGGACCGCCCACGGGCGGGCGAGGGTGTGCGGGTCGCGCTTGTACGGCCAGAACACCTCGGTGCCGTCGTCGAGTGTGTGGTTGGTGCCCTGCGCGAACTGCACCGCCAGATCGGGCAGCTCCTCCAGCTCCGGGATTCGCCACGGCTCGGAGCCGTTGGCCAGATAGCCGTCGCTCAGCAGCAGCACCGGGGTGCGGTAGGCCAGGGCGATCCGGGCCGCCTCGATCGCGGCGTCGAAGCAGTCGGCCGGGGTGCGCGGGGCGACGATCGGCACCGGCGCCTCGCCGTTGCGCCCGTACATCGCCTGGAGCAGATCGGCCTGCTCGGTCTTGGTGGGCAGGCCTGTGGAGGGGCCGCCGCGCTGGATGTCGATGACGAGCAGCGGCAGCTCCATCGACACCGCGAGCCCGATGGTCTCCGACTTCAGGGCGAGGCCGGGACCGCTGGTGGTGGTGACGGCGAGCGAGCCGCCGAACGCGGCACCGAGAGCGGCGCCGATACCGGAGATCTCGTCCTCGGCCTGGAAGCTGCGCACCCCGAAGTTCTTGTGCCGGCTCAGTTCGTGCAGCACGTCGGAGGCCGGGGTGATCGGGTACGAGCCCAGGAACAGCGGCAGATCCGCCTGCCGCGAGGCCGCGATCAGACCGTACGCGAGAGCCAGATTGCCGGAGATGTTCCGGTACGTCCCGACCGGGAAGGCGGTGGTGGCCGGGGCGACCTCGTAGGAGACCGCGAAGTCCTCGGTCGTCTCGCCGAAGTTCCAGCCCGCGCGGAACGCGGCGATGTTCGCGGCGGCGATCTCCGGCTTGCGCGCGAACTTCGTCGTCAGGAACTGCTCGGTGCCCTCCGTCGGCCGGTGGTACATCCACGACAGCAGGCCCAGCGCAAACATGTTCTTGCTGCGCTCGGCCTCCTTGCGGGACAGGTCGAAGTCCTTCAGCGCCTCCACGGTGAGCGTGGTCAGCGGCACCGGATGCAGGTGATACCCGTCGAGGGACCCGTCCTCCAGCGGATTGCTGTCGTAGCCGACCTTCTGCATGGCCCGCTTGGTGAACTCGTCCGTGTTGACGATGATCTCCGCGCCGCGCGGCACATCGCCGATGTTCGCCTTCAGCGCCGCCGGGTTCATCGCCACCAGGACGTTCGGCGCGTCACCGGGGGTGAGGATGTCATGGTCGGCGAAGTGGAGCTGGAACGACGACACCCCCGGCAGGGTCCCGGCGGGCGCCCGGATCTCGGCGGGGAAGTTCGGCAGGGTCGACAGGTCGTTGCCGAAGGACGCCGTCTCCGAGGTGAACCGGTCACCGGTGAGCTGCATGCCATCACCCGAGTCCCCCGCGAACCTGATGATCACCCGGTCCAGCCGGCGGACGTCCTTCGCTCCCACCGGTTTGCGCTGCTCTCCTATGACGGCTCCGTCGGCCTGTTCCTTCTCGCTACTGACCTGGCTGGTCACTGAACTGGACCTCCTTCGAGGCTGCTGTCGGGGCACGGCCCTCCCGCGGGCGCACCCTGGAGCAACCCTACGTCCGCCGAGGTCGCCCCTTCGGGGCCATTCGCATGATGAACACCCCTTTGAGACGGCCCACCACCCGGACGAGCGCCGCTCCGCCGCCCTGCCGCGCCTGTTCGGGAAGACGCCGCGGGGGTCGCGGGGGTTCTCCGGGCAGGGGTGTCGCACGGGGCCTTTCGGGTCATCCAGGCCCTCCGGGGCGCACGCCGGTGCTCTCGTCGGAGTGGGTCCCTCCGGGGGTCTGGCGAGCAGAAAGGGCTTTCAGGAGCCATCCGGGAGTCATTCAGGAGTTCAGATACGTGAGCACCGCCAGCACCCGCCGGTGGTCCCCCTCGCTCGGCGACAGGCCCAGCTTCAGGAAGATGTTGCTGACGTGCTTCTCCACGGCCCCGTCACTCACCACCAGCTGTTTGGCGATGGCCGAATTCGTACGGCCCTCGGCCATCAGCCCCAGCACCTCCCGCTCCCGCGGGGTCAGGCCCGCGAGCACGTCCTGCTTCCGGGACCGCCCGAGCAGCTGCGCGACCACCTCGGGGTCCAGCGCCGTACCGCCCCGGGCGACCCGCACCACCGCGTCCACGAACTCGCGGACCTCGGCCACCCGGTCCTTCAGCAGATACCCGACCCCCCGGCTCGACCCGGCGAGCAGCTCCGTCGCGTACCGCTCCTCCACGTACTGCGACAGCACCAGCACCCCGAGCCCCGGATACGACTTCCGCAACCGCACGGCCGCCCGGACCCCCTCGTCCGTGTGCGTCGGCGGCATCCGCACGTCCGCCACCACGAC
The DNA here is from genome assembly GCF_042749375.1 of Streptomyces sp. NPDC059477. Classification (NCBI taxonomy): domain Bacteria; kingdom Bacillati; phylum Actinomycetota; class Actinomycetes; order Kitasatosporales; family Streptomycetaceae; genus Streptomyces; species Streptomyces sp. NPDC059477. The sequence goes on from NZ_JBHYUG010000001.1 coordinate 144,492, forward strand.
GTCCGGCAGCCCGCCCTCCGCGTCCAGCTCGGTCACGGTCTTGATCAACGCCTCCGCGTCACCGACCCCGGCGACCACGTCGTGCCCCCGGTCGGTGAGCAGCCGCGTCAGGCCTTCCCGCAGCAGCACCGAATCCTCGGCGATGACCACCCGCACCTTGTCCTCCACGATCCCGTCCCCCCACCCCGCCCGCCGTTCCCGGCGAACGGCTCCATCCCACAGCGCGAACAGGTCCAGCATTCCAGCATTCAGACCTGCGTGCGTATGGGTGGGGCGGGAGTGGGAGGGGGGTGGGTCTGCGGGGGAGGGGGCGGGGGTGCGTCTGCGGGGGAGGGTTCCGGCGGCAGCAGGGTCACCCCACCCCCGCCTCACCGCACCGGCGCCTCACCTCAGCCCCGCCCCACCCCAACCCCCGCCTCACCTCACCGACGCGCTCACCTCCGCCACGGCAGCTCCGCGGTCACCCGCGTGGGTCCGCCCGGCGGGGAGTCGACGACCAGGATGCCGTCCACCGCGTCCAGGCGGCCCGCGAGGCCGGCGAGGCCCGAACCGGCCTCCGCGTCCGCGCCGCCCACCCCGTCGTCCGTGACCTGGAGCATCAGCCGGTTCTCCACCCGCCACACATCCACCCACGCCGACCGGGCCCGCGCGTGCTTGCTGATGTTCTGGAGCAGCTCGGAGACCGTGAAGTACGCGATCCCCTCGATCGCCGGAGCCGGCCGCTCCACCAGGTCCACATCCACCCGTACCGGCACCGCGCACCGCGAGGCCACCGACGACAGCGCCGCGTCAAGACCCCGGTCCGTCAGCACCGCCGGGTGGATGCCGCGGGCCAGATCCCGCAGCTCCTGCAACGCCGTCTTCACCTCGCCGTGCGCCTCGTCCACCATCCGCGCCGCCGCCTGCGGGTCCTCGCTCAGCTTCTCCTTCGCCAGCCCCAGATCCATCGCCAGATTGACCAGCCGGGCCTGCGCCCCGTCGTGCAGATCCCGTTCGATGCGCCGCAGGTCCGCCGCGGCCGTGTCGACGACGACCCCGCGGTCCGACTCCAGCTCCACCACCCGCGTGGCCAGCTGCGACGCCCCGAGCAGCCCGTGCACCATCAGCCGGTCCACCGTGGTCAGCGCCCGCACGATCCACGGCGCCGACAGCACGAACAGCAGCCCGACCGCCGCGGTCACCCCGATCTCGAAGGGGTTGTCGAGATACATCCGGTGCGTTTCGTCGCCGTACAGCTGGATCCCGTCCTGCCCGCCGTACATCGGCAGCACCCAGAACCACAGCGGGTACGTCATCAGCGTCCACCCCGTGACCCAGACCGTCACCGCCACGCCGAACGAGAAGACCGCCCACGGCAGATGCAGCACCGAGTACAGCAGCGCCCGCCAGGAGGCGCCGCTCTTGAGCACCGCCCACATCCAGCCCATCGCGCCGCCCTTGCCCACCCGCAGCGGCTCCGGCGCGGCCACCTCCAGCCGCAGCAGCCCGCGCGCCCGCGCCCGCTCCACCGCGCCCAGGCCCCGGCAGCCGGCCAGCGCCGCCGCCAGCACCGGAATGCCGAGGAAGGTCACCAGCAGGCCCGCCCCCAGCGAGAACATCGTGACCGCGTAGGTGAACAGCGCGATGCTCAGCGGCAGGCTCAGCAGCACATAGAGGAACTCCCGCCAGGCCCGCCCCTCGAACGGCGCCCGCAGCCCGACCGGCAGCCATCCGCCCCGGTTTCCGTAACCGGCCCCGTACTCGTGCCCGTACTCCGTCGTGGTCATCGGCGTCGTCCCGTCCCGTTCCCTCGCTACCGATCCTGGGTGTGCTCTCGCATCCGTCCTTGCGCCACCAGCGTCCCTTCGCCGCGGGCTCCGGACCATGGAGGACGTCGGCGTCTTGGGAGGGGGGTTTTCCCTACCCCCCGCCTCATACCTTCCGCCGGCGCCACGGCAGCTCGGCGGTGATCGTCGTGGGGCCGCCCTCGGGGGAGTCGACGACGAACAGGCCGTCCACCGCGCCCAGCCGGTCCGACAGACCCCGCATGCCCGTGCCGCCGTCCAGGCTCGCGCCGCCGCGGCCGTCGTCCGCGACCTGGATGAGCAGCCGCTCCTCCGTCCGCCACACATCCACCGCCGCGGACTTCGCCCGGCTGTGCTTGCTCACGTTCTGGAGCAGCTCGGAGACCGTGAAGTACGCGATGCCCTCGATGGCCTCGGCCGGTCGCTCCACCAGGTCGACGGTCACCTTCACCGGCACCGTGCACCGCGAGGCCACCGAGGACAGCGCCGCGTCGAGCCCCCGGTCGGTGAGCACCGCCGGATGGATGCCGCGGGCCAGATCCCGCAGCTCCTGAAGGGCCAGCTTCACCTCGCCGTGCGCCTCCTCGACCATCACCGCGGCCGTGTCCGGGTCCTCCAGCAGCTTCTCCTTGGCCAGCCCCAGCCCCATGGCGAGATTGACCAGCCGGGCCTGCGCCCCGTCGTGCAGATCCCGTTCGATGCGCCGCAGGTCCGCCGCGGCCGTGTCGACCACGACCCCGCGGTCCGACTCCAGCTCCGCGATCCGCCGCTCCAGCTCGTCCGACGGCGAGAGCAGCCCGCGCACCATCGCCCGGTCCACATTGGCCAGGCCCCGCGCGATGAACGGCAGCACCGGCCACAGCACGAACAGCGACACCAGCGTGATCGTGAAGGTGAGGATGCCCCAGGGCAGCCGGATGAAGTCGTACAGGACCGTCCGCCAGCCCACCGGGTCCTTGACCATCATCCATATCCGCGCGAAGAGCCCGTCGTCCCGAGCGCCGCGCCACGGCAGCGGGCTCGGCTCGTCCACCCGCACCCCGAGCAGCGCCCGCGCCCGCGCGCGCTCCAGCCGGCCCAGCCGCCGCGCGCCCATCAGCCCCAGCGCGAGCAGCGGGAAGCCGATCACGGTGACGGTCAGAAAGGCGCCGGTGACCAGCACCGTCGTCGTGTAGACGAAGCCGATCAGCGCCATCGGCAGATTGACCAGGAGATGCGCGATCTCCTTCCAGGTGTGCTGGTCGTAGCCCAGGCGGGGCGGCGGCAGGCGGTCGTCACGGGCGGCGGTCTCGTCACCGTCGCCCGGCCGGGCATCCCGGTCGGCCTGGCCGGTGCCCGCGGACGGGATTCGTTCGGTCATGACAGCCAGCGTGCCCGGCCGCGGTCGCCCGCGCCATGAGGTGGACCGCCCGGTTCCCCTGAGGAAAACCCCACCCCCGTGCCCCGACCCCTGACAGGCTGCTTACCGCGCCTTTAGCAGGGCCTAGACTCCCGTGCGTACAGATCGTCGAACAGTGGCGTACACGGCGTCGTGATCGAGGCCGGGACGGTCGTCCCGGTGCCGGGACCGACGTTCGTCTCAGGTATCGGGACCGACGGTCGTCCCGGTGCCGGGACTGTCGGGACCATCGGGACTACAGGGCGAGGCCAGGGAGCGAGGGACGGACGTGAGGCAACCGACCGTCGAACCGGTGGAGGTCATCGCGACCGAGGCCGTCGCGGCGGACTACTTCCAGTCGTACTCGGTCGTCGGGGTGCTGGCCGTGATCGGCGTGCTCTTCGTCGCCGTGGCCTTCGGCGCCGGGCGGCTGCTGCGCCCCGTCGTCCCGACGCCCGAGAAGCTGCTGACGTACGAGTGCGGCGTCGACCCCGTGGGCGAGGGCTGGGCCCACACCCAGGTCCGCTACTACGTCTACGCCTTCCTCTACGTCATCTTCGCCGTCGACTCGATCTTCCTCTTCCCCTGGGCGACCGTCTTCGCCGACCCCGGCTACGGCGCGACCACGCTGGTCGAGATGTTCATCTTCCTCGGCTTCCTCGCCGTGGGACTGCTCTACGCCTACAAGAAGGGGGTTCTGGAATGGACGTGACCCCGCCGGACGCGGAGCGGCACGAACCGGTGCCGGTTCCGGTGTCGGTTCCGGCCTCGGCACCGGTGCCGCTGCCGGAGCCCAGTCGCCTCGGCGCCCTCGCCCGCCTCGCCCCCGAGCCCATGAAGGTCGTCCTGAACTGGGGCCGCCGCTACTCGCTCTGGGTCTTCAACTTCGGTCTGGCCTGCTGCGCCATCGAGTTCATCGCCGCGTCCATGGCCCGCCACGACTTCATCCGGCTCGGCGTCATCCCCTTCGCGCCGGGCCCCCGCCAGGCCGACCTGATGGTCGTCTCCGGCACGGTCACCGACAAGATGGCCCCCGCCATCAAACGCCTGTACGAGCAGATGCCCGAGCCGAAGTACGTCATCTCCTTCGGCGCCTGCTCCAACTGCGGCGGCCCGTACTGGGACTCCTACTCCGTCACCAAGGGCGTCGACCAGATCATCCCCGTGGACGTCTATGTCCCGGGCTGCCCGCCCCGCCCCGAGGCCCTCCTCCAGGGCATCCTCAAACTCCAGGAGAAGATCGCCCGCGAGTCGCTGGGCGAGCGCTACGGCACCACCGGCTCCGGCCCGTCCGCCGCCGCCCTCCAGAGCGGTCTGGTCCGGCCACCGGCCGCCGAGGGGGACACCCGATGACCGCCGTCGGCTGGCTGCCGGCCACCGCCGAGGAGCTCTTCGGCGCGGCGGCCACGGCCGAGGAGTCCTACTCCCTCCTCACCGTCGACGTACCCCCCACCACCTGGACCGACGCCCTGCGCACCGCCCGCGACACGCTCGGCTGCACCTACTTCGACTGGCTCAGCGCCGTCGACGAACCCGGCACCGGCTTCCGCGTCGCCGCCCATGTCGTGGCGCTGGCGCCGGTCCGGCGGCTGCTCCTGCGCACCACCGTCCCGCACGACGCCCCGGCCCTCGCCTCCGCCGTCGGCGTCTACGCGGGTGCCGCCTGGCACGAGCGCGAGACCCACGAGATGTTCGGCGTCGACTTCGCCGGCCACCCGGGCCTCGACCACCTCCTCCTCCCCGACACCTTCGAGGGCCATCCGCTGCGCAAGGACTTCGTCCTCGCCGCCCGCGTCGCCAAGGCCTGGCCCGGCGCCAAGGAACCCGGCGAGTCGGAACACGGCGGCCCCAAACGCCGCCAGATGCTCCCCCCGGGCGTCCCCGACCCCAACGAATGGGGCCCCCAGAAGGGCCAGCTCCCCCCTGCCCCGACCCGCCCGGCCCGAGGCGCGGGACGTGCGGCGGGGGCGGGCGGGAGAGCGGCGGGCGCGGGCGCGCGGGCCGCGGGTGCCGGGGAACGGGCCGCGGGTGCCGGGGAACGGGCCGCGGGTGCCGGTGAGCGTCCCGTACGGCGCTCCCGTACGGCGTCGGAGGGCTCCGCCAGCCAGACGCCGCCTCCCGGCACCGCAGGCACGCCGGATACGCCGGATACGCCGGGCACTCCGGACACCTCGAACACGCCGGACCAGTCGCCGGGCGCGCCCCCCTCCGGCGCCCCACGCCGGGCCCGTAGCGCTGCCGAAGGCTCGGCCTCCCAACAGCCGTCCGGCCCACGCCGGTCACGCGGCGCGTCCGACGGCTCGGCGTCCCAACGGACGGGGGCGACGGAGTCGGCTGGTACGCCGGACAAGCCCTCGGATGAGCCCTCGAACGGGCCCTCTGCCTCGCCGGACCCCGCCCCCGGCCGCCCCACCACCTCCCCGCGCAGCCCGGACGCGCCCTGGCACCACGCCCGCCCGGCCTTCGAGGAACCGGCCGGGGAGACACCGGCGGACACGGACGCGGACACCGACGACACGGATACGTCCACGGACGCGCCCACCGAAACTCCGCAACCCCCCACCACTCCCACCGACCCCGCTACTCCCCCCGCCCCCGAAGACCCGGAAGGAGGCCGGCAGTGAACGACGCCCTGGACGTCGCCCTGCGACTCCTGATCGTCTTCGTCGTGTTCCTCACCTTCCCCCTGCTCGTCGGCCAGACCGAGCACAAGGTCATGGCCCATATGCAGGGCCGGCTCGGCCCCATGTACGCCGGCGGCTTCCACGGCTGGGCCCAGCTCGTGGCCGACGGCGTGAAGTTCGCGCAGAAGGAAGACATCGTCCCCAGCGGCGCGGACCGCCGTATCTTCCAGCTCGCCCCGGCCGTGGCCCTCCTCCCGTACCTCCTCGTCCTGCTCGCCATCCCGATCGGCCCCGGCGAGGGCGCGGTCGGTGAGGTGATCGACGCGGGCGTGTTCTTCGTGCTCGCCGTCATGGGCGTCGGCGTGCTCGGGTCGCTGATGGCCGGATGGGCCTCCGCCAACAAGTTCTCCCTCCTCGGCGGCCTGCGCACCGCCGCCCAGCTCCTCGCCTACGAACTCCCCATGCTGCTCGCCGCCGCCTCCGTCGCCATGGCGGCCGGCACGGTCTCGCTGCCCGGCATCCTCGACGCCTTCGAGTGGTGGTGGCTGCCCTGGCAGATCGTCGGCGCGATCGTCTTCTTCGTGGCGGGCCTCGCCGAGTTGCAGCGCCCGCCGTTCGACATGCCGGTCGCCGACTCCGAGATCATCTTCGGCGCGTACACCGAGTACACCGGCCTGCGTTTCGCCCTCTTCCTCCTCGCCGAGTACGCCGGGATCGTCGTCCTGTGCGGCCTGACCACCGTCCTCTTCCTGGGCGGCTGGCACGGCCCCTGGGGCGCCGACGGCCTCGGCTGGGTCTGGACCCTGCTGAAGGCGGCCGTCCTCGCGTTCCTCGTGATCTGGCTGCGCGTCACCTACCCCCGGCTGCGCGAGGACCAGCTCCAGAAGTTCTCCTGGACCCTCCTCGTCCCCCTCTCCCTCGCCCAGATCGCCCTCACCGGCGTCGTCAAGGTGGTGATCCAGTAGCCATGGCCGAGTCCACCCCGGAGTCCACCCCGTCCCCCCGGTCCCGCTTCCCCGGCAGCGGCCTCGCCAAGGGCCTGGCCGTCACCCTGCGCACGATGACCCGCAGGTCCGTCACCCAGCAGTACCCCGACGTCCAGCCCGATCTCCCGCCCCGCAGCCGGGGCGTCATCGGTCTCTTCGAGGAGAACTGCACGGTCTGCATGCTCTGCGCCCGTGAGTGCCCGGACTGGTGCATCTACATCGACTCCCACAAGGAGACGATCCCGGCGGCGGCCCCCGGTGGCCGCGAGCGCAGCCGCAACGTCCTCGACCGCTTCGCCATCGACTTCTCCCTGTGCATGTACTGCGGTATCTGCATCGAGGTCTGTCCTTTCGACGCCCTCTTCTGGTCACCGGAGTTCGAGTACGCCGAGACCGACATCCTCGACCTCACCCACGAGCGCGACAAACTCCGCGAGTGGATGTGGACGGTCCCGGCCCCACCGGCCCTCGACCCGGGCGCGGAGGAACCGAAGGAGATCGCCGCAGCCCACAAGACCGCCGAGAAACTCGCGGCCACGCAGGCCCCGCAGCCGGCCCCCGGGACCGAGCGGACGACCGGCGGCGCCGAGGGAGACGACTCATGACCCTCGCCGCCACCGCCGCAGCCGCCGCGACGGCAGCGCACACCACGCTGACCACGGCCGCCGCTTCCGCCACCGCCTCCGGCGCGACCGCCGACACCCGCGGCTTCCTCTCCCCGACCGGCGTCGAGATCGCCTTCCTCCTCGTCGGCCTCGTCACCTTCGGCGCCGCGATCGTCACCGTCACCACCCGGCAACTGGTCCACGCCGCCCTCTGGCTCGTCGTCGCCCTCGGCGGCCTCGCCGTCGAATACCTCCTCCTCACCGCCGAGTTCATCGCCTGGGTCCAGGTGCTGATCTACGTCGGTTCCGTCGTCGTCCTCCTGCTGTTCGGTCTGATGCTCACCAAGGCCCCCATCGGCCGCAGCCCCGACGCCGACTCCGGCAACCGCTGGGTCGCCCTCGGTGTGGCCGTCGTCGCCGCGGCCCTGCTGATCTGGGTGGTCGTGGACGCCTTCCGGGCCACCTGGATCAACCTCGAAGGCGCCGCCGCCGGCTCCACCCGCGTCACCGGCGAGAGCCTCTTCCAGAACTGGGTCCTCCCCTTCGAGGCCCTCTCCGTCCTCCTCCTGTCCGCCCTGGTCGGCGCGATCGTCCTGTCCCGCAAGGCAAAGCCGAACGCGTCACCGGCGAAGAAAACGACACCGGGCACCACGCCCACGGGCACCAACGCCGGTCCCCCCGGCACCGGTCCCGCTCCCGGCCCCGGCACAGGCCCCGACCTCGGCACCGCTCCCGGCACTGAGTCGGCCCCCGGCACCGGACCCGATCTCGCCATGGGCTCTGGCCCCGGCACCGAACCCGACCTCAGCACCGGCACCGCGCCCGGCATCGAGCCCGGTACCGCCCCCGGCACCAGCACCACGCCCACGGGCACCAACGCCGGTCCCCCCGGCACCGGTCCCGCCCCCGGCACCGCCCCCGACCTCAGCACCGGCACCGCCCCCGGTATCGAGCCCGGTACCGCCCCCGGCACCGGCACCGCCCCCAGCATCGAGCCCGCCCCCACCCCCGCCCCGCAGGCGCCCACGGACCAGGAAGGCGCCCGCTGATGCATCTCGCCTATCCCGTCGTGCTGTCGGCCCTCCTCTTCTGCACCGGCCTGTACGGCGTCCTCGCCCGCCGCAACGCGATCCTGGTGCTGATGTCCGTCGAGCTGATGCTCAACGCCGTCAACCTCAACCTCGTCGCCTTCGACGTCTGGCTCAGCAAGGCCGCCGAAGAAACCCTGCACTCCGGCCAGGCCCTGACCCTGTTCACCATCGCCATCGCCGCCGCCGAGATCGGCATCGGCCTGGCGATCGTCCTCGCCGTCCACCGCAACCGCGGCACCTCCGACATCGACAAGCTCCGCGACACCGCCGAGGGCCCCGACGACGACGCCCCCGACGACGACGCCCCCGACGACGCCGGCCCCGACGGCGACCTCCCCCCGACCGACCGGGCCGCCGAGAAGGCCGAGGCCACCGCGTGACGACCACCACCCTCGCCGTTCTCGTCCCCCTCCTGCCCTTCCTGGGAGCCGCCGCCGGCCTCTCCGTCGGCCGCACGAGCCCCGGCTTCGTCCGCCCGCTGGCGGTCCTGCCCGCCCTCGCCTCCCTCGTCCTCACCGTCCTGGTCGCCGTGCGCCAGGGCGGCGACGCCCCGATCGACGCGGCCACCGAGCTGACGCCCACCGGCTCCGTGCCGGTCTACCTCGCCCTGCACATCGACGGCTTCGCCGCGCTCGTCGCCGTACTGGTCGCCTTCATCGCGTGCTGCGTGCAGATCTACTCGATGGGCTATCTGCGCGACGACCCCCGCTACCCGTCCTACGCCGCCCTCGTCTCGCTGTTCACCTCCGCGATGCTCCTGGTCGTCTACTCCGGCGATCTGATGGTGCTGCTCGTCGGCTGGGAAGTCATGGGCATCTGCTCCTACTTCCTGGTCGGCCACTACTGGGAGACCCCCGAGGCCCGCGCCGCCTCCCTCAAGGCCTTCCTTGTCACCAAGCTCGGCGACGTCCCCTTCCTCATCGGTCTGTTCGCCCTCGCCACCGACGCGGGCTCCTTCCGGATCACCGAGATCCTGCGCACCGTCGCAGACGGCGGCCTGGACCACCCGACCCCGATCGCCCTCCTGCTGCTCGCCGGAGTCGCGGGCAAGTCGGCCCAGTTCCCGCTGCACACCTGGCTCCCGGACGCGATGGCGGGCCCCACGCCCGTCTCCGCGCTGATCCACGCCGCGACGATGGTCGCCGCCGGTGTCTACTTCGTCGCCCGGCTCCTCCCCGTCTTCCAGGCGTCCGCCGCCGCGATGGTCGTCCTCGCCGTGATGGCCGCCGTCACCATGGCCGGCTCGGGCCTCGCCGCGATCGCCCAGGACGACATCAAACGCGTCCTCGCCTACTCGACCATCGGCCAGCTCGGCTACATGACCGGCGCCCTCGCCGTCGGCGACCGTGGTGCCGCCGTCTTCCACCTCCTGTCCCACGGCGCCTTCAAGGCGCTGCTGTTCCTCGCCGCCGGCGTGATCATCCACGCCGCCGGCACCAACTCGCTCGCCGCCATGTCCCGCATGCGCGACCTGCGCGAACGCGTCCCCGACGCCTATTGGACGATGACCGTGGCCCTGCTCGCGCTGGCCGCGATCCCGCCGTTCAGCGGCTTCTTCTCCAAGGAGTCCGTGCTCGGCGCCGCCGAGCAGGTCATCGTCGGCCACGGCGCCCCCGCCCCCGGTGCCGCGGGCTGGATCGTCCTGGTCGCCGGACTCGTCACCGCCGTGCTCACCGCCGCCTACGCGATGCGCCTGTGGCTGCTCGCCTTCCGCGGTCACGGCGAGGAAGCCCCCGACCACGGCCGTCAGCCGCTGACCATGACCCTCGTGCTCTGGGTCCTCGCGGCCCCCTCCCTCGCCTTCGGCGGGTTCGCCTACCGCGGACTCCAGGGCTGGTTCGACGGCGGCGACCTCGCCCCGACCCTGCTGACCTCGGTCCTGGGCACCGGCGCCGCCCTAGTCGGCGGCATCGCCACCTACGCCGCCTGGCGCCACACCCGCGCCCGCGCCGACCTCGCCCCCCTGGGCGCCGTCGCCGCCCACCCCGAGGCCGACGCCGGAGCGGTCGAGGCCGAGGTCATCGCCACCCACACACCCGCCTACGGGGACATCGCCGACGCGCCCGACCCGGCGGACCCCGGACGGCTGCTGCTCGGCCCGCTGCACCGCCCCGCCGCCGCGGGCTTCCACCTCGACGCCCTGTACGCGGCGCTGTTCGTCCGCCCGGTGCAGGCCGCGGCGAGTCTCGTCCGGTTCCTCGACCGCGAGGTCGTCGACACCTACGTCCAGGGAGCCGGGGCGCTACCGCGCTGGCTGGGGGCCGCCGTGCGCCGCGCCCAGACCGGCAATGTGCAGACCTATGTGAGCGCGCTGCTCGCCGGCACCGTCGTTCTCGCGGTCGCCGCCGTCCTCGTCGCCACGGGAGCGTGAGCAGGCGTGATCGATATCAACGAGTCCGTGATGCAGTTCCTTCTGGCGTTCATCGTCGTCGGGCCGCTTCTCGGCGCCGCCGCGGCTCTGCTGCCGGCCCCGCCCGGACTGAAGGGGAAGTCGCCCGAACAGGCCGTGCTGCGCCATGGTGTGACCGTGACCGGCGCGGTCCTCGCCGCCGCGATCGTCCTGGTCCTCGGCTTCGACCACGACCAGCCGTCGAAGATGCAGGCCAGCACGGACATCAGCTGGATCCCCGCGCTCGATGTGCGCATCCACCTCGGCATCGACGGCATTTCCCTCCCCCTTCTGGTGATGACCGCGCTGCTGACCTTCCTCTGCGCGCTCTACTCCTACTTCAAGATGCCTTCGGGCCCGACCCCGAAGGCGTTCGTCGCCCTGCTGCTCGTCCTGGAGTCCGGCACCCTCGCCACCTTCGCCGTCCTCGATCTGCTGCTGTTCTTCCTCGCCTTCGAGATGGTCCTGATCCCGATGTACTTCCTCATCGCCCGCTGGGGCGGTGAGGGCCGGGCCCGTGCCTCGATGAGGTTCATCCTCTACACGCTGCTCGGCTCCGTGGTCATGCTGCTCGGCCTGCTGCTGATCGGAATCAACGCGGGCACCTTCGACATGATGGCACTCGCCACTGACAACGGCCGGTCGCTGACCACATCCGTGCAGGTCATCGCCGTATTGGCGATCGGTCTCGGGCTCGCGGTGAAGACCCCGATGTGGCCGCTGCACAGCTGGCTGCCGGACGCCCACACCGCCGCCCCGACCGTCGGCTCGGTCCTGCTCGCCGGCGTCCTGCTGAAGATGGGTACGTACGGGTTCGTCCGGATTCTGCTGCCGGTGGCGCCCGACGGCATGCGGACCTTCGCGCCCTACCTCGCCGCCTTCGCCGTCGTCGGGATCATCTACGGGTCCCTGGCCTGTCTGGCCCTCGCCAAACAGGGGGCGAAGGGCGATCTGAAGCGGCTCATCGCCTACTCCTCCGTCGGCCACATGGGCTTCGTGCTGCTCGGCATCGCCTCGATGACCCCGACCGGCGTGAACGGCGCCCTCTTCGCCAACATCGCCCACGGCCTGATCACCGGCCTGCTGTTCTTCCTGGTCGGCGCGCTGAAGGACCGTACCGGCAGCACCGACCTCGACGCGCTCGCCGAACAGACCGGCGCCGCGCTGTACGGCAGGGCCCCGCGCTTCGGCGGACTGCTCGCGTTCGCGGCGGTCGCCTCGCTCGGGCTGCCCGGTCTCGCCGGGTTCTGGGGCGAGATGCTCGCCCTGTTCGGCGCGTTCGATCCGGCGGCCGGACTCAGCCGCCCCGCATTCCTGACCTTCATGTCCATCGCCGCGTTCGGCACCCTGCTCACCGCCGCGTACATGCTGATCGTGGTCCGTCGCGTCTGCATGGGCGCCGTCCCGCAGGACGCCCCCCGGCTCGCCGACGTACAGACGTACGAATATGCGGCCTGGGCCCCGCTCGTCGCCCTCACCGTCGTCGCCGGACTCTGGCCGAAGACCCTCCTGGGCCTGACCGACCCGGCCGTGCAGCAGCTCCTCTCAGGAGGCACCCGATGAGCGCCCTCGCCCAGCCCGGGGCCGCGTCCCTGGTCCAGTCCGTCGACTGGCTCGCCATCGCCCCGCCCACCATCGCCGCCGTGGTCGGCCTCGCCGTCCTCGTCGCCGACCTCTTCGTGGGCGAGCGCAGGAAGGCGCTGCTCGGCTGGGTGTCCGTCGCGGGCCTCGCCGCCGCGGCCCTGATGCTGCTGCCGCTCCTGGACGGCGACCGCTCCACGTTCTGCCTCACCGGCGACCCGGACGTGTGCAGCTACACCGCGGACCGCTTCACCCTCGTCATCCAGTTCCTGGTCCTCGGCGGCGCCCTGCTGACCGCTCTGCTGTCGGTCACCGCCCTCAAGGACGCGCGCGAGGGCCTCCCCGACGGCGAGTACTGGTTCCTGCTGCTGTGCTCCGCCGCCGGCGCCGCCCTGCTGCCCGCCTCCCGCGACCTGGCCACCCTGATCGTCGCCCTGGAGGTCGCCTCCCTGCCCGCCTTCGCGCTGGTGGGCCTCAAGTACGGCGACCGCAGGTCCTCGGAAGCCGCCCTGAAGTTCTTCCTCTCCTCGGTCACCGCCACCGCCGTCACCCTCCTGGGCGTCAGCTTCCTGTACGCCTCCACCGGCACCCTCTACCTCACGGAGATCGCCGCGCGGATCCAGGACGTGGACGGGCAGTTGGGCACCCTCGTCCAGACCGGCGTGGTCCTGACCCTCGTCGGCTTCGCCTTCAAGACGGCCGCCGTGCCCTTCCACTTCTGGGTGCCCGACACCTACGTGGGCGCCCCGCTCCCGATCGCCGCCTATCTGTCGGTCGTCGGCAAGGCGGTCGGCTTCTCCGGCCTGATCCTGGTCACGGTCATCGCCCTGCCGTCGTACGCCGACGTCTGGGGCCCCGCCCTGGCCGCGCTCGCCGCCCTCACCATGACCGTCGGCAACGTCGGCGCCCTCCGGCAGCGCGGCACGCGCGCGTACAGCGCGGTACGCCTGCTCGCCTGGTCCTCCGTCGGTCAGGCCGGCTACCTCCTCGTCCCGATCGCCGCCGCCGCGTACTCCGGCGACCCCGAACGCTCCGTCGGCTCCACCCTCGCCTACGCCCTCATGTACGCCGCCGTGAACCTGGGCGCCTTCGCCGTGGCCGCCCTCGTGGCCCGTACGAAGCCCCGCAACCGCCTCACCGACTACCGGGGCCTGTACGCCACGAACCCCCTCACGGCCCTCCTCCTGGCGTTCTTCCTGCTCTGCCTGGCCGGACTGCCCCCCGGCATCATCGGCCTGTTCGCCAAGGTCACGGTGTTCTCCGCCGCCGTGGACGCGGGCCTCGGCTGGCTCGCCGTCGTCATGGCCGCCAACGTCGTGATCGCCCTGTACTACTACCTCCAGTGGACGGCCCTGCTCTTCCGCGCCCCCGAGGGCGAGCCCACCGCGTACCGCGCCCCCCCGCCCGTCACCGCCGCCATCGCCCTGACGGCCGTCATCGGCATCGCCCTGTCGGGCGCCCCCCAGCTGGTCCTGCGCTTCGCGGACACGACCCTCTTCTGACCCGGCCGTCCGGCAGGGCACGCCCCTGCGGCGGGCCCCCACCGTCCCCCTCACCTCCCCCGTGACCCGGACGGCCCACCCGGCGCGCGCGAACAAAAGGGAACTAGCGGCCCTCGCCTGGCGTTGACCAGAGCGGGAGGGTCCACTGGACGTGACACCACGGCACACCAGTGGCCATCGGACATCAGACAGCAAAGGGTTCCCCTGCCGCACCACTTGGAGGGCGTACCGTGCACCGCCGGCACAACGGGCTCAGGACCGCAGTACTCCTCGGGGGACTGTCCGCACTCATCATCGTCATCGGCGGCCTCTTCGGCCGCACGGGCCTGATCATCGCAGTCCTGATCGCCCTGGGGACGAACGCGTACGCGTACTGGAACAGCGACAAGCTGGCGCTGCGCGCGATGCGGGCCCGCCCGGTGAGCGAGTTCGAGGCCCCGGCGCTGTACCGCATGGTGCGTGAGCTGTCCACGCAGGCCCGCCAGCCCATGCCGCGTCTGTACATCTCCCCGACGGAGGCGCCGAACGCCTTCGCGACCGGCCGCAACCCGCGCAACGCGGCGGTGTGCTGCACGGAAGGCATCCTGCGCCTGCTGGACGAGCGCGAGCTGCGCGGTGTGATCGGCCATGAGCTGAGCCATGTCTACAACCGGGACATCCTGATCTCGTCGGTCGCCGGAGCCCTCGCCTCCGTGATCATGTTCCTGGTCAACTTCGCCTGGCTCATCCCCATCGGCCGCTCCGATGACGACGACGGCCCCGGCCTGCTCGGCATGCTGCTGATCATGATCCTGGGCCCGCTCGCGGCCACGGTCATCCAACTGGCCATCAGCCGGTCCCGCGAGTACGAGGCCGACGCCTCCGGCGCCCAGCTCACCGGCGACCCGCTGGCCCTCGCCAGCGCCCTGCGCAAGCTGGAGGCGGGCACCAAGCAGCTTCCGCTGCCCCCCGAGCCCCGGATCGAGACCGCGAGCCACATGATGATCGCGAACCCGTTCCGCCCCGGCCAGGGCCTGTCCAAGATGTTCTCCACGCACCCGCCGATGGCGGAGCGCATCGCCCGTCTGGAGCAGCTGGCGGGCCGCCAGCGGTGACCCGCGCGGGGGGCCTCACCAGCCGGCGAACCGCCGGTCCGTCGAGACGACCTCCTGCCCCAGCGGCATCAGGGAGAGCGGGATCATCTTGAGGTTGGCCCAGCCGAAGGGGATCCCGATGATCGACAGGAAGAGCGGGATGCTGGTGATGATGTGCCCGAGGGCGAGCCACCAGCCCGCGAAGATGATCCAGATGACATTGCCGATCAGCGAGCCCACCCCGGCCCCTGGTTTGACCTGGGTCGTCCGGCCGAACGGCCACAGCACATACCCGGCGATCCGCAGCGAGGCGACGCCGAACGGAATGGTGATGATCAGGATGAAACAGATGATCGCCGCCAGCGTGTAGGCCAGCGCCAGCCAGATCCCGCTGAAGATCAGCCAGAGGATGTTGAGGATCAGATTGATGATTTTCACAGTCACTGCCCCTTTGCGGATTCCGCTCGGGCCCGGTCCCACCTGCCAGTATCCAGCGTGCGCGCGGACAAGGGAAAACGCAGCGACTCCGCGCGGGGCCACGGCGACCCACGGGACGCGCAACCACGCGACGTGACCGACCCTGTACGGACGACGGGCGGGACATCGCGCCGATCCGGGGCGTGACCGGGGACGGGGGCGCCGATGGCGGGACCGACGACGCCGCCAAGTACGCGCTGCTGTCGTACCCCGGCACGGGAGACGTACGAACTGCTGGGCTGCGCGCCCCAGGGCGCTCTGCGCACGGCGGTGGCACGCGCGCGTGCCGAGGGTTCGGCACCGCTCGGGTCCCTGCCCCTGGAGATCCTCGACCGCCAAGGAACCGCCGTCGGCGAGTGGTACCTGGAGGAGGTCCGCGTCTCGGGCGCCCGCCCATGCGCCCGGGACCTGTCCCTGCTCGACGTCACGGTCGAAGGCTGGACCCCCGAGGACAACCCCCGTGACCACCCGCGGTACCCACCCCTGTCCCCGGGCTACCGGACCCTGTCCGCATCGGGCGAGCCGTACGGAACCTGCCGGGACCTGGCCCACGTACGACCGGCAACACCCCAGCCGCCCGAACCAGCACCCGTACGCCTGGCGCCCTGCGCGCCGCCCTGGACGCGGGAGAGCGGACGCCGGGCGAGGCCAAGCTGATCCGCGTGGACACGTCGGGCCGCCCGGTACAGCCGGCGGCGGAGGGACGGCTGCTGTCCTGGACACCGTCGGCGCACGGCCCCGGCCTCGTCGACCTCACCCTCGCGCCCTGGTCGGAGCGGCCCCCGCTCGCGGCCGAGCAGGTCTGGCGGCTGTGGAGCGAGGGACGTCCGGTGCCCGGCCACTGGGCCCGGTGCGACGCGGCGGGCCGCGAGTTCTGGCTGAGCACCGCGCTGGACAACCACCCGCACGGCTGCCCGGACCGCCCCGCTGACACCACCTACCACCTCGACGGCCGCCACATCACCGACCACCCGGGGTTCTTCTGCGCCCTCCGCGAGGCGGTCAACGGTCCCGGCGGCTACTTCGGCTGGGGTCCCGATGCCCTGACCGACTGCCTCCGGGGCCGCTGGGGCGCGGCCCCGGGCTTCACCCTCGTCTGGCACCGGACCGCAGTCACCCGGAGTTATCCACAGCGAGGTTGTCCACATTCTCGCGGTTGTCCACAGGTCTCCCCGATTGTCGGTGCCGCACGGCACCATGAAGTCATGACCGAGAACGAGCAGTTGCTGAGGCTGGTGCGGGACAAGGCCCACAACGACCACCCGTGGGGCCGGACTTCCCTCCCCGCACCGGTGGACCCGGCCACGGTGGCCCGCGCCGAGGCCACCCTGGGCTTCCGGCTGCCCCCACTGCTCACGGAGCTGTACGTACGGATAGGCGACGGCGGATTCGGCCCGGAGTACGGCCTGCTGCCCCTGCTCGACAGCTCTCCCTCCGAGGAGTCGTCCTCGGTCGCCGAATACCTCACCCGGCGTGGCTGGAAGGGGGACGACGCCGACTGGCTCTGGCCCGAGGCCGTCCTGCCGATATCCCACTGGGGCTGCGGGATGTTCGCCTGCGTGGACTGCCTCGCCCCACAGGCTCCCGTCCTGCTCTTCGAACCGAACACGGACGACGCGGAGCACGCCTGGTACCGGGACGCCCCGAGCCTCGACGCCTGGCTGCGCACATGGATAGACGGCACAGGCTGGTACGAGGAGACGAACGAAGGCATGGACCTGACGCCCTGGGAGTCCTTCCACACAAGGACACCGGAAAGACCCACGAGCTAGCTCTTCCCGCCCGCCTGCCCGCCCCCTGTCTCACGCCCAGTGTCCTGCTCTCCCCGTGGCCGCCCGCCCACGTCGCCCTACCGCGCGGCCACCCACCGCCCGCGCACCCCGTACGCCACCACGCCCACCACCAGCACCCCCACTCCCGCCACCACGGACCCCACCGGCAGGGCGAACGCCAGCACCGCGCACCCGAGGAGGCCCGCCGCCGGTACCAGGCGATGCCTCGGTGCCGGATCGAGGGTCCAGGCCGACGCGTTGGCGATCGCGTAGTACGCCAGCACACCGAAGGAGGAGAAACCGATGGCACCGCGCACGTCGACCGTCGCCGCGAGGACCGCGACCACCGCGCCGACGGCCAGCTCCGCCCGGTGCGGAACCTGGAAGCGGGGATGTACGGCGGCCAGGGCGCCGGGGAGATGGCGGTCGCGGGCCATGGCCAGCGTGGTCCGGGAGACGCCCAGGATCAGGGCGAGCAGGGAGCCCAGCGCGGCCACGGCGGCGCCGACCCGCACCACCGGTGCCAGCTCCGGCATCCCGGCCGCACGCACGGCGTCCGCGAGCGGCGCGCTCGCCCGGGCGAGACCGTCCGGGCCCAGCACGGAGAGGACGGCGACCGCGACGCACACATACACCGCGAGCGTGATGCCGAGGGCCAGTGGGATCGCGCGGGGGATGGTCCGCGCGGGGTCGCGCACCTCCTCGCCGAGGGTCGCGATCCGCGCGTACCCGGCGAACGCGAAGAACAGCAGCCCGGCCGCCTGAAGCACCCCGCCGACGCCACCGGACGCCCCGATGTCCAGCCGCCCCGCATCGGACCCGCCCGACCCCAGACACACGACCACCACGAGAGCGAGGACCGCCAGCACGACCGCCACGATCGCCCGGGTCAGCCAGGCGGACTTCTGGACGCCGCCGTAGTTCACCGCGGTGAGCGCGACCACGGCCGCCACCGCCACGGCATGCGCCTGCCCCGGCCACACATACGCGCCCACGGTGAGCGCCATCGCGGCACAGGAGGCCGTCTTGCCGACCACGAACGCCCAGCCGGCCAGATAACCCCAGAAGGGACCGAGCCGTTCGCGACCGTACACATAGGTACCGCCCGACTGCGGATACCGGGCGGCCAGCCGCGCCGACGAGGCGGCGTTGCAGTACGCGACCGCGGCGGCGACCGCGAGCCCGAGCAGCAGACCCGTCCCCGCCGTGCGCGCGGCGGGGGCCAGCGCGGCGAAGACCCCGGCGCCGATCATCGAGCCGAGCCCGATGACCACGGCGTCACCGACGCCGAGAGTGCGCCGCAGTTCCGGCCCGGAGGACTGTGTCATGCGCCGCACCCTACTGATCGCTGCAACCGCCACCTACCGGGACGACGTCCTCTTCACCAACGTGACGCGAACAGATGACCGACGCGCGCGACGGGCACGACCGGGCGGCAACCGCATGACGTACGACGGCGCCCCGCGCGGCCCGCGTGCCGCTCGGCGGGACGAAGATCACAGGGTGTGAACGGCACGGGCACGGTACGGAAGGGCAGGTTCACGGCATGGGCATCATCAGCTGGATCATTCTGGGACTGTTGGCCGGAGCCATCGCCAAGTTCCTGCTGCCGGGTCGTGACCCCGGTGGCTTCATCGGGACGACCCTCATCGGCATCGTGGGCGCGTTCCTCGGCGGCTGGATCTCCGCCCGCTGGCTGGACCACCCGATCAGCAAGGACTTCTACGACGGTGCCACCTGGGCCTCGGCGATAGGCGGCTCGCTGGTCCTGCTGATCATCTACCGCCTGCTGTTCGGCAACTCGCGCAGGTGACCGACCGCGGGCCGGGCAGGGGAAAGGGCGGGCGCCGTGCGGGCGCCCGCCCGTTAGGCCCGCGGCGGGGTGGCCGGCCGTGGTCCCCCCCCGGCGCGCGGCGGGCCCGGGCCGCCGCGGGCCCGCCCCGCCCCCCCCCCTTCCCGTACGTCCGGGCCCGCGTTCCCCTTCGTACCCGCCGGTGAAGGCGATGTGCACCTGACGGCAGGGGCCCGGCCCGTGGGGCACTAGGCTCGTCCCATGTCACGAATCGACGGCCGCACCCCCCGACAGCTCCGCCCGGTCAGCATCGAACGCGGCTGGAGCAAGCATGCCGAGGGCTCCGTCCTCGTCTCCTTCGGCGACACCCGGGTCCTCTGCACCGCCTCCGTCACCGAGGGCGTCCCGCGCTGGCGCAAGGGCAGCGGCGAGGGCTGGGTCACCGCCGAGTACGCGATGCTGCCCCGAGCCACCAACACCCGCGGCGACCGGGAGTCCGTCCGGGGCCGGATCGGCGGCCGTACGCACGAGATCTCCCGGCTGATCGGCCGCTCCCTGCGCGCGGTCGT
Organism: Streptomyces sp. NPDC059477; assembly: GCF_042749375.1. NCBI lineage: Bacteria > Bacillati > Actinomycetota > Actinomycetes > Kitasatosporales > Streptomycetaceae > Streptomyces > Streptomyces sp. NPDC059477. The sequence goes on from NZ_JBHYUG010000001.1 coordinate 164,115, forward strand.
CGACTACAAGGCGCTCGGCGAGAACACCGTCGTCCTGGACTGCGACGTCCTCCAGGCCGACGGCGGCACCCGCACCGCGGCCATCACCGGCGCGTACGTGGCGCTGGCCGACGCCGTCAGCTGGGCGCGCGAGAAGAAACTGATCCGCGCCAGCCGCCAGCCGCTGACCGGCACCGTCGCCGCCGTCTCGGTCGGCATCGTCGACGGCGTCCCGCTGCTCGACCTCTGCTACGAGGAGGATGTGCGCGCCGAGACCGACATGAACGTCGTCTGCACCGGCGACGGGCGGTTCGTGGAGGTCCAGGGCACCGCGGAGGCCGAGCCGTTCGCCCGCGAGGAACTCGACGCCCTGCTCGACCTCGCCGTGGCCGGCTCCGCCGAACTGGCCGCCGCGCAGCGCGCCGCGCTCGACATCGCGACGGGGCAGTAGGCGGTACGCGGCGAGCCGGAAGCGGGACCGGGCCCGAGCCGGACGTCGCTCAGGGCCTGAGCCCGACACTGTTCGGGGCCCGAGCCGGACACCAACCGCGCCCGCACAGGGCGTCGATCTCGTCCGAGCCGGACACCAACGGCTCCCGAGCCGGACGCCAACGGCTCCCGAGCCGGACGCCAACGGCTCCCGAGCCGGACGCCAACGGCTCCCGAGCCGGACGCCAACGGCTCCCGAGCCGGACGCCAACCGCGTCCGAGCCGGACGCCAACCGAGTCCGAGCCGGACGCCAACCGAGTCCGAGCCGGACGCCAACCGCGTCCGAACCGGGCGTCAACCGCGCCCGAACCGGGCGTCAACCGCGCCCGAACCGGGCGTCAACCGGGCACAAAGCCCGGAAGTAACACCGGGAAGCAATCCGGGCACCGAACCGGAACGCGAGCCCGAAAGTAAAGGGCGTACCAAATCAGCCGGTGGGCGGTGGCAACCGTTGCCGCCCGCGCGGGCGTCACTACGGGTACGGGCGCATGGCTCATACCTGTGCGCCCGGCCAGCAGTTCAGGGCACAGGGGGCGGCAGTGGGCCGTGTCCGGGCCCGCATCCGAGGGAGGGACCGTTCCATGGCCGCGAGCCGCCGTCGCCGCACCGCAGCCGTCGCCGCCACCCTGGCGGCCGTCGCGCTCACCGCCGGGCTGACCACGGGCTGCGAGGCCGTCAGCAAGGCGCTGGACTGCGTCCAGACCGCCGACGCGATCGCCGACAGCGTCACCGATCTCCAGCAGGCCGTCGACGCCGCGGCGAACGACCCGACCCAGCTCAACGAGTCCCTCCAGTCCATCGAGGACAACCTCGCGGAGATCGGCGACAAGACAGACAACACGGACGTCAACAAGGCGGTCGACGACCTCCAGCAGGCCGTGGACAACGTCCACACCTCGGTGGAGAACGGCGACGCCACCCCGGACATCAGCCCGGTGACGGACGCGGCGGGCGAACTGACGAAGGTGTGCACGCCGTAGCACCACGGACGCCCGGGTCGGGCCTCCTGCCCCCACGGGCCGGGGCACGCCCCCCGTACGAGCCGGCCGGGGCGCACTTCCGCCCCGGCCGACGAGGGACCCACCGCCCCGGCCGGTCCGGAGCGCGCGCCCCGACCCTGGCCCACCACCATCCCCATCCCCCCGCGATACTGACCCCATGACCCGTCTGATCCTCGCCACCCGCAACGCCGGGAAGATCATCGAACTGAAGGCCATCCTCGTCGACGCAGGGCTCCCGCATGAGCTGGTCGGGGCGGAGGCGTATCCGGGGATTCCGGATGTGAAGGAGACCGGTGTCACCTTCGCCGAGAACGCGTTGCTGAAGGCGCACGCGCTGGCGCGGGAGACCGGACTGCCGGCCGTCGCCGATGACTCGGGGCTGTGCGTGGACGTGCTGAACGGGGCGCCGGGGATCTTCTCCGCCCGCTGGGCCGGGCGGCACGGCGACGACCGGGCCAATCTGGAGCTGCTGCTCGCCCAGCTCGCCGACATCGGGGAGGAGCACCGGGGCGCCCACTTCGCCTGCGCCGCCGCCCTCGCCCTGCCGGACGGCACCGAACGGGTGGTGGAAGGACAGCTGCGGGGGACTCTGAGACACGTACCCGCCGGGACCAACGGGTTCGGGTACGACCCGGTCCTCCAGCCCGACGGGTACACCCGGACCTGCGCCGAGCTGAGCCCCGAGGAGAAGAACGCCATCAGCCACCGGGGCAAGGCGTTCCGCGCGCTGGTCCCCGTCGTACGGGAACTCGTCGGAGGCTGAGGGCGAGGGCGAGAGGGCGAGCGGATGAGCGTACGGGAATGAACTGGTGCGGCCGGAGGGACTCGAACCCTCACGGGAGTTACCCCACTGGGACCTAAACCCAGCGTGACTGCCAATTCCACCACGGCCGCCCGGTGCTGCCCGGCCATGCTACTGGCCGGGCAGGGGCGTCAGATGCCCAGATCCTTGATGATCTTCGCCACGTGGCCGGTCGCCCGGACGTTGTACAGCGCCCGCTCGACCTTGCCCTCCTCGTCCACGACCACCGTGGAGCGGATGACGCCCAGGTAGGTCTTGCCGTAGTTCTTCTTCTCGCCGTACGCGCCGTACGCCTCGATCACCGTCTTGTCCGGGTCGCCGGCCAGCGTGATCGTGAGGTGCTCCTTCTCGCGGAACTTGGCGAGCTTCTCCGGGGCGTCCGGGGAGATGCCGATCACGTCGTACCCGGCGCCGGTCAGCAGCTCCAGGTTGTCGGTGAAGTCGCAGGCCTGCTTGGTGCAGCCGGGTGTCAGCGCGGCGGGGTAGAAGTACACGATGACCTTGCGGCCCTTGTGGTCGGCCAGGGACACGTCCTTGCCGTCGGCGTCGGGCAGGGTGAAGGCGGGGGCCACGTCCCCGGGCTGGAGTCGCTCACTCATGGATCGAGCGTAACCGGGGGTGCTGACAGTGCGCCGCGCCGGGAAGCTGACAGACTGTCCGCAACAGCGCGACAGCCAGCGCGACAGCAGAGTTCGGACAACTTCGGAGGCCGTACGGTGGCGGACACGTCGGACACCAGAACCCCGGCGCAGATCGAGGCGGACATCAGGGCCCGCCGCGAGGTGCTGGCCGAGACCCTCGACGAAATCGGCGTACGGGTGCACCCCAGGACGATCGTGGGGGACGCCAAGGCCCAGGTTGCCGCCAACGTCGACCGGACCCTCGGTAAGGCGTACGTCCAGGTCAACAAGGCCGTGAGCGAGGTCAGAGGGCGCTTTGTGAACGAGGAGGGCGCGCCTCGGCTGGAGCGGATCGTGCCGGTCGCCCTCGTCGCCGTCGGCGTGGTGGGCCTGCTGGCCCTGTCCGCCCGACGCCGCAAGGGCTGAGCCGGTCCCCACGGGCCGACCTCACGGGCCGACCCCACGCGTACGGATGTGCTGAGGACAGGTAGGTTCGAGCCGTGAGCGCCAACACGAACGACTCCAGTACCCACCCGGACAAGCTGCCCATCCGCATGCTGCACGACCGTGTCCTGGTCCGGCAGGACGCCGGCGAGGGCGAGCGGCGGTCCGGTGGCGGCATCCTGATCCCCGCCACCGCCGCCGTGGGCCGCCGGCTGGCCTGGGCCGACGTGGTCGCCGTCGGGCAGAACGTACGGACCGTGGAGCCGGGCGACCGGGTGCTGTACGACCCCGAGGACCGCGCCGAGGTCGAGGTGCGGGGCATCGCCTACGTCCTGATGCGTGAGCGCGATCTGCACGCCGTCGCCGCCGACCGCTTCGAGGGCTCGGAGGATTCGACGGGGCTGTACCTGTGAAGTGAGGGTTCCTGGGGCTGGTGACCATCGTCACCAGCCTTTTTGGCTGCCCTTTGCTATGTTTATAAGGCACCCGACGAGACGCGCCGTACCGGGCTGAAGCAAAGACGACGCACCCCGTTCAGTGACACTCGTCTCGGAGGTGCTCGTCATGGCGTGGATTCTGCTGCTCATCGCCGGTCTGCTCGAAGTCGGCTGGTCGATCGGCATGAAGTACACCGAAGGATTCACCCGGCTGTGGCCCAGCGTGTTCACCGGCGCCGGAATCGTCGCCAGCATGTTCCTGCTCGCCCAGGCCGCCAAGACCCTGCCGATCGGCACCGCCTACGGCGTCTGGGTCGGTATCGGCGCGGCCGGTGCGGCGATTCTCGGCATGGCCATCCTGGGTGAGCCGGTCACCGCCGCCCGGATCTTCTTCATCTCGCTGCTGCTGGTCGCCGTCGTGGGCCTGAAGGCGACCTCCGGCCACTGACCGGAAGCCGTCGACACGATCGACCCCGTCGACCCCGTCGACCCCGTCGACCCCGTCGACCCCGTCGACCCTGGGGGCCGTCCGCCGTACCGGCGAGCGGCCCCCAGGTCACGTCCGCGTCACTCTCAGGGAGTCGTCGGCGAGCCGCTCGTCCCCGTCGTCAGACCGCCGCCCTCCGTCCCGCCGTCGGCGCCACCGTCCGTGCCGCCGCCCGGGGACTCGCCGGTGGTGGCGCCGGTCGTGTCGCCCCCCGTCGTCCCCCCGTCGGCCGTACCGCCCCCGGTGCTCTCGCCGGTCGTGCCGCCGGTCGTCGTGGTGCCCGTGTCGCCGCCGGTGGCCGTGCCACCCTCCGCCGGGTCGGTGGACGGACCGTTGTCCGGCGTCTGCGTGCCGCCGTCGCCGTTGCCCGCCTCCTCGCTGGGCGCGCCGGTGACGTCGCCCGGGTTCCCGGCGTCCGGCTGCCCGGTGCTGGGCGGCACCGACGGGTCCACCCATTCGTCGGCGCCGTCCTGCACCTGGAGGTCGAAGTCCGTCACCGGGGTGCCCTCCAGGGCGTCCTTCGTGTACTGCGCGAAGATCTCGGCCGGCGGACCGCCACCGTTGATCCGGGCCAGGCCCAGCGCGCCGTACAGCGGCTCCTGCTTGGCCGTCTCCGGGTTCTGGCCCATCACCGCGATCACCGTCGCCAGGTCGGGGGTGTAGCCCGCGAACCAGGCGGCCTTGTCCTCCTCCGCCGTGCCCGTCTTGCCCGCGACCGGGCGGCCGGCGGCCTGCGCGGCGGTGGCGGTGCCGTTGTCGACGACGCTCTGGAGGACCGACGTCGTGGTGTCGGCGGCCTCGCGGCTCACCGCCTGGGTGGTCTTGCGGTCGGGCAGCGGGATCTCCTGCGCGCCCTCCTTGGTGATCTTCTTCACCAAGGTGTACGTGCCGTGCTCACCGTGGTTGGCGAGGGTGGCGTAGGCCTCCGCCATGTCGAGGACGCTGGCGTTGGCCACGCCCAGCGCGATCGAGGGGCCCGGTTCCAGCGACGGGGTGTCCGGCGGCAGCCCGAGGTCGACCGCCGTCTCCACCACGTTCTCCGGCCCGACGTCCACCGCGAGCTGCGCGTACACCGAGTTCACCGACTTGTCGGTGGCCTCGCGCACGGTGATGTTGCCGTAGTTGACGTCGTCCTCGTTCTCCGGGGCGTACAGGCCGCCGCTCCAGCCCTCCACGGGGCGCTCGCTGGTGCCGTCGTAGACCGCGTTCGGGGTGATCGTGCGCCCGCTCTGGGTGCTGGAGTCGTGGTCGACGGCCGCGGTGAACACGAACGGCTTGAAGATGGAGCCGACCTGGTAGTCCCGTCGGGTGGCGCCGTTGGTGTACTGCTCCACGTAGTCGATGCCGCCGTACATCGCGACGACCTCGCCCGTCTTCGGGTCGACGGAGGCGCCGCCCGCGCGGACGAAGTTGTCCACCTCGCGGCCCTCCTTGTCCAGCTCGGACATCAGCTGGTCGTCCACGGCCTTGACCAGGGCGTCCTGCTTGGGCTTCTGGAGCGTGGTGGTGATCCGGTAGCCGCCGACCTCCAGCTGCTCCGCGGTGAGGATGTCGTGCTCGGTCAGATACTGCTTGACCGCCTCCACGAGGTAACCGCGCTGCCCGGACATACCGGTAGACAGCGTCGCCTCGCGCGGCACCGGGAACTTCAGCGTCGCCCGCTTCTCCTCGGTCAGCCAGCCCTCGGTGACCATGCCGTCCAGCACGTAGTTCCAGCGCGCCTCGGCGGCGCCCCGGTTCTCCGGGTGGGCGATCACGTCGAACTCGCTCGGCGCGTTCAGCAGCGACGCCAGATACGCGCCCTGCGCGGCGTCCAGGTCGGCGGCGTCGATGCCGAAGTACGCCTGGGCCGCGGACTGCATGCCATAGGCGTTGCGGCCGAAGAAGCTGGTGTTGAGATAGCCCTCCAGGATCTGGTCCTTGCTCTTCTCCTGGTCCAGCTTGATCGAGATGAAGAACTCCTTCACCTTGCGCGTGACGGTCTGCTCCTGCGCCAGGTAGTAGTTCTTCACGTACTGCTGGGTGATCGTGGACCCGGACTGCTTGCCCTCACCCATCGCGGTCTTGTAGGCGGCCCGCACCATCGCCTTCGGGTCGATGGCCGACTCGGTGTAGAACTCGCGGTCCTCGGCCGCCAGCACCGCGTGCTGGGCGTCCTTGGAGATCCCGGACAGCGGCACGTTCTCCCGGTTGACCTCGCCGTCGCGGGCCAGCTGGCTGCCGTCGGCGTACAGATACACATTGCTCTGCTTGGTCGCCAGCGCGTTCGCCGGCGGGATCTTCACCAGCGAGTAGCCGAGGAAGAACAGCCCGCCGAGCAGCAGCAGGCCGATCACGCAGGTGGCCAGTGTCATCCGCCAGGTCGGGATCAGCCGCCGCCAGCCCGTGCGTTTCGGCCGGCCCTTCTTTCCTCCCTCTGGCGGTGGCTGCGGTGCCGAGCCCTCGGTCGGCTGCTGCGGCTGCGGCTGGTCGCTCATCTCGTGCACGGACTCCTGTTTCGCGGCGTACGGTCCCCGTACGCCCTCTGTAACGCTTCACGCCCCCCTGTGAAGACTCTCGCACCCGCCGAACCGTTCCCGGTTCACGGCACACGACCGGACCGAAAAAGCAGTGGCATGCGTCACCGCGCGCTCACTAGGCTCCTGCGCTTGGGTTTCTTTCGCGGGTCCGCGAGGTGCGGGGAGGGTGGTGGGAGTGGGCGCAGGACGGTTGTACCTGGCCGTCGCTGCGGGGGGAGTGCGACGGTACGCCACGTACCGGGTGGCCACCGCCGCCGGGGTGTTCACCAACACCGTCTTCGGGATCATCCTCGTCCACACCTATCTGGCCCTGTGGGACCAGCGTCCGCAGCTCGGCGGCTACGACCAGGCGGAGGCCGTCACCTATGTGTGGCTCGGTCAGGCCCTGCTGTCGAGCCTGGCGATCGGGGGCGGCGGCTTCGAGGACGAGCTGATGGACCGTATCCGCACCGGCGATGTGGCCATCGACCTCTACCGGCCCGCCGACCTCCAACTGTTCTGGCTCGCCGGCGACTTGGGGCGGGCGGTGTTCCAGCTGGTGGCGCGCGGGGTGCTGCCGTTCCTCTTCGGCGCGCTGGTGTTCGAGGCCGCGCTGCCCTCGGACGCGGGGACCTGGGCCGCTTTCGCGGTCGCGGTGGCACTGGGCATGCTGGTCAGCTTCGGGATCCGCTATCTGGTCGCGCTGACCGCGTTCTGGCTGATGGACGGCTCGGGAGTGGCGCAGTTGTCCTGGCTGCTCTGCTTCTTCTGCTCGGGCATGCTGCTTCCGCTGAACGTCTTCCCGGGCGCGCTCGGCGAGATCGTCCGGGCCCTGCCCTGGTCGTCACTCCTCCAGGCCCCGGCGGACGTGCTGCTGGGCCAGGGGGACATCTGGCAGACGTTCGCCTTCCAGGCCACCTGGGCGGTGGTGCTGCTGGCGGTGGGCCGGCTGGTGCAGTCGGCGGCGACGCGGCGGGTGGTGGTGCAGGGTGGCTGACGCCGACGCCGGGACGGAGGCGCGGGAGGGCGCCGCGCGGGAGTCCTCGTACAGCCATGGCCATGGCCATGGCAATGACCATGGCTTTGGTCATGGCTACGGGTACGTCGGGCGGCTGCGGGAAGGGCTGCGCGCGTACCGCCTGATCGTCGCGATGTGGATCCGCTCCACGATGGCCTACCGCACCTCCTTCGCGCTGACCACGCTCGGCAGCTTCCTGGCGACCGGGCTGGACTTCGTGGCGATCCTGCTGATGTTCTCCCGGGTGGATGCCCTCGGCGGCTTCGCGCTGCCGGAGATCGCCTTCCTCTACGGCCTGTCCAGCGTCTCCTTCGGCCTGGCGGACCTGGCGATCGGCTCCATGGACCGGCTCGGGCGCCGGGTGCGGGACGGCACCCTGGACACCCTGCTGGTGCGCCCGGCGCCGGTCCTCGCGCAGGTCGCCGCCGACCGCTTCGCACTGCGCCGGGTGGGCCGGGTGGCGCAGGGCACCCTGGTGCTGGGCTACGCGCTCACCCACCTGGACCTCGACTGGACACTGGCCAAGCTGCTGCTGATGCCGGTGATGATCCTCAGCGGCGGGCTGATCTTCTGCGCGGTGTTCGTCGGCGGCGCCGCCTTCCAGTTCGTGGCCCAGGACGCCTCCGAGGTGCAGAACGCGTTCACCTATGGCGGCACCACCCTGCTCCAGTATCCGCCGGCCGTCTTCGGCCAGGAACTGGTGCGCGGGGTGACCTTCGTACTGCCGCTGGCCTTCGTCAACTGGGTGCCCGCGAGCTACATCCTGGGCCGGCCCTACCCGCTGGACCTGCCGGAATGGGTGGCGTTCACCTCGCCGCTGGTGGCCGCGGGGTGCTGTGCGCTGGCCGGGCTGGCGTGGCGGGCGGGGCTGAGGACCTATCGCAGTACGGGCAGTTGACGACGTGAGGGAGACGGCCATGGCCATGACGGACACGGAGCCGGGGACGGAGACCGGCGGCTTCATCGAACTCGACCGGGTGGAGAAGGTCTTCGACGTCCGCAAGCGGACCGGCTTCCTCAAGCGGGAGCGGCGGGAGGTACGGGCGGTCGACGCGCTCTCGTTCCGGGTGGCGCGCGGCGAGATGGTCGGCTACATCGGGCCGAACGGCGCCGGGAAGTCCACCACCATCAAGATGCTGACCGGCATCCTCACCCCGAGCGGCGGACGGCTGCGGGTGGCCGGTATCGACCCCTCGCGCGAACGCGGTCGGCTCGCCCATCGCATCGGGGTCGTCTTCGGCCAGCGCACGACCTTGTGGTGGGACCTCCCGCTGATCGACTCCTACCGGCTGATGCACCGCATGTACCGCATCCCCGACGCCCGTTACCGCGCCAACCTCGACCGCTGCGTCGAACTCCTCGAACTGGGCGAGCTGCTGGACGTCCCCGTCCGCCAGCTCTCGCTCGGCCAGCGGATGCGCGGCGACATCGCCGCGGCGCTGCTGCACGACCCCGAGGTGCTCTACCTCGACGAGCCGACGATCGGACTGGACGTCATCTCCAAGGCCAAGGTCCGCGGCTTCCTGCGCGACCTCAACACCGAGCGGGGCACGACGGTCCTGCTCACCACCCACGATCTCCAGGACATCGAGCAACTGTGCTCCCGGGTGATGGTCATCGACCACGGGCGCCTCATGTACGACGGTCCGCTCACCGGCCTGCACGAGGCGGGCGAGAGCGAGCGGACCCTCGTCGTGGACCTGGAGCGCGAACTGCCCCCCATCGACGTGCCGCCCGCCCGGGTCGTGCGCGTCGAGGGGCCCCGGCAGTGGCTGGCCTTCCCGGCGGCGCAGTCGGCGGCGCCGCTGGTGGCGCGGGTAGCGGCGGAGTATCCGCTGGTGGATCTGTCGGTACGGGAGCCGGACATCGAGGCCGTGATCGCGCGGATGTACGCGGGGCGGGCGAGCGTGTAGCCGGTGTGCTCCCCTCGGGGCGCCGGGAGTGGTGCCGCAAGCCGCGTAGTGCCCGGCGCGCGGAACTCGTAGGCTGCTGGTATGACCGACGATGCCCCGGAGCTGCGCGCCTCCGACGCCGATCGAGAGCGAGTCGCCGAGGTCCTGCGGGACGCCCTCGCGGAGGGCCGGCTGGACATGACGGAGTTCGAGGAACGGCTGGATCAGACGTACCGGGCGCGGACGTACGGCGAGCTGGCCCCGATCACCCGTGATCTGCCCGGCGCGGGGGTGGCCGCGCCGCCCGCCGTGTCCCTGGTCAAGGGGCCGGAGGGGAGCGGGGGTTGGGCGGGGCGGCTGACCGGCGCCGACGGGACGTCCGCGTGGGGTGTGGCCGTGCTGGCGGGGTTTCAGCGCAAGGGGCACTGGACGATGCCCAAGCGGTTCACCAGCGTGGCCTTCTGGGGCGGCGGGGAGATCGACCTGCGTGAGGCGAACTTCGCGGAGCGCGAGGTGGTGATCAACTGCGTCGCGATCATGGGCGGGGTGAACATCATCGTGCCGCCGGGGGTCGAGGTCGTGGTGCGCGGCATCGGCGTCATGGGGGGATTCGACCACCGTGAGGACGGGGTGCCGGGGGATCCCGGGGCCCCTCGGGTGATCGTCACCGGGTTCGCCTTCTGGGGCGGGGTGGGGGTCGAGCGGAAGGTCACGCGGGCCGAGCGGCAGCGGTTGAAGGCGGAGCGGCGGCAGGAGCGGGTGGAACGCCGGGCGGCGCGGCGTGAGCTTCAGCAGGATCATCGGGACGAGGCGTACGAGGCGCATCGGCGGATGCTGGACGGGCACCGGGAGCGGCGGGAGCGGGGGGAGTAGGCGGGGGGTTGGTGTGGGCGTCGGGTTGGGGGCTCACCGGGGGTGGGGTGGTTTGGCTCACCCGGCGCTGAAGCTGAGGCCGGGGCGTGTCGCGAACCGGCGCTTGCCGGGTGCCGCTGCGCCCACCCGTGCCGCCCCAGCGGCACGACTGCCCGCAGCTGGGGCGGCGGTTTGCTGCTAGGGCCGCGTCATAGCTCTGCCGGAGCCGACCCGCTCAGGGACGTCAGGTCGAAGGAGTCCGCCATCCGGGCGTAGCCCCTGTCGCTCGGGTGGAGGTGGTCGCCCGAGTCGTAGTCGGGGCGGAAGCGCCGGGGGTCGTACGGGTCGCGTACCGCCCGGTCGAAGTCGGTGACCGCGTCGAAGACCCGCCCCGCGCGGATCTCGGCGTTGATCTGCCGCCGTACCTCCTCGCGCGCGTCCGTGTACCCCCCGTGGCCGTGGAACGGCATGAGCGTGGCGCCGATGACCCTGACGCCCCGGGCGTGGGCCTGGTCCACGAGGGTGCGCAGGCCGGTGAGGATGCGGTCGGGGTCGGCGGTGCCGGGATGCCGGAGGATGTCGTTGACACCGAGGTCGATGACGACGACCTCGACGTCCGTGCGGCCCAGGACGTCACGGGCGAACCGGCCCAGCCCGCTGGGGTTGTCGGCGGGGCGCCCCAGGCCGTCGGAGAGGAGCCGGTTCCCGCTGATGCCCTGGTTGACGACGCTGTGCCGCGGCACATCCGCCGTACCCGCGGCGACGGCCTCGCGGATACGGTCGGACAGCACATCGGGCCAGCGCCGGTTCGCGCCGACCGTGGACATCGCCCCGTCGGTCAGCGAGTCGCCGAACACCACGACCGTGCCGTCGGACTCGTCGCTGAGCACGTCCAGCGCGGTCAGATACCGCCACGCCTCCACCTGCTCGGTGTACGCCGCGCCGGTCGTGCCCGCCGCGTGGTCGCCGACGGCGGCGTACGAGATCTGGCGGGCGCGCGGGTGATGGGTGACCGGCCCGGCGCCGGTGGGGGAGTACGTGGTGACCAGGACGTCACTGTCGTGCGGGACACGCAGCTCCACCGGGTCGCTGATCAGCTGCTGCCCGGCCGGTACGACGGCCCGCCCCGCGCCCCCGAAGGTCACCCGGCGCATGCTCTCGGGCACCGCCGCGGCCTCGCCCGAGCCCGCCGCCAGGGCGATCGTCGCGTGGGTGATCGTGAGCGGCTGCTGTCCGTAGAGGTTGGAGAGGGTGATCCGCGCCTGGGTGCCGCCCGCGCTGGTGTGCACCACATTGCGCAGCGACCGGCCCGCGAGGCCACCCCTGCCGGTGCCGGGCGCGGTGCCGGGCTCGGCCGCCGCCGGGGACGCGGACCAGGAACTCACCCAGGTGCCCGCGGAGACGGGCGCGGCCGACCGCGGGGCCGACCGTCCGGCGTGCGGGCGCTCGGTGTGCCCCTCGTCGGCGGCGACCCCGAGGTATATCCCGCCCGACACCGCGACGGCCAGGGCGAGCAGCGCGGCGAGCAGGGCGTGGTCGTGGCGCCTGGACATGGGGTGATGGGTCTCCTCGGGCGGCGGAGCCCCGGACCGGCTCCGGTGTGATCACCTCATGATGGGTCATGAGATGAAGGCGTGTGCGTCTCCGACCGGACAGACGCCGGGAACTCCTGTTCCGTTCCGGGAGTCGGTCAGGCAGGGACAATGGTGCTGTGGAGGATCGTGAACGGGTGGAGCGGATGGATCGTACGAAAATCGACGAAGAGCCGGGGAATCGGGAAGATCTCCTGAAAAAGGAGATAGCGGGCGGTGGGTCCGGAAGGGACAGCGCCCGCGCCGGCACCCCCGGCACCCGCCCCGGCGTGCGCGCGATGACCACCTTCAGCGCCGCCGACGAGGAGAAGCAGCGCGGCGTACGGCGGATGAAGCTCACCGCGGCCGGGCTGCTGCTGCTGGTCGCCGTGATCTACGTGCTGGCGAAGTGGGCCGGCAACGCGGGCGCGGGCCCCTGGACGGGCTATGTGGCCGCCGCCGCGGAGGCGGGCATGGTCGGCGCGCTCGCCGACTGGTTCGCGGTCACCGCGCTGTTCCGCCACCCGCTCGGCATCCCCATCCCGCACACCGCGATCATCCCCCGGAAGAAGGACCAGCTCGGCGCCGCGCTCGGCGGCTTCGTCGGGGAGAACTTCCTGTCCGAGACGGTCGTCCGGCAGCGGCTGCGCGCCGTCGGCATCGGCAGCAGGCTGGGCACCTGGCTCAGCCAGCCGGCCAACGCCGACCGGGTGACCGCCGAGCTGGCGACCGCGCTGCGCGGCGCGCTGACCGTGCTGCGCGACTCCGATGTGCAGGCGGTGGTGGGGGAGGCGATCACCCGGCGGGCCGAGGCCCAGGAGATCGCGCCCGGCATGGGCAAGATGCTGGAGAAGGTCGTCGCCGACGGCGGCCACAACCGGGTCGTGGACCTGGTGGTGACCCGGGCGCACGACTGGCTGGTGGAGCACGGCGACTCCGTGATGGACGCGGTGCAGGGCGGGGCCCCCGGCTGGACCCCGCGGTTCGTGGACCGCAAGATCGGCGACCGGGTCTACAGGGAGCTGCTGCGGTTCTGCGCCGAGATGCGGGACATGCCGTCCCATCCCGCGCGCGGCGCACTCGACCGGTTCCTCGCCGACTTCGCCTCCGACCTCCAGTCCGACACCGAGACCCGTACGAAGGTGGAGCGGCTCAAGAGCGAGGTGCTGGGCCGTGGCGAGGTCCAGGATCTGATCGCGTCCGCCTGGACGGCCGTACGCACCATGATCGTTTCTGCGGCCGATGACGAGCGCAGTGAACTGCGGCTGCGGGTGCGTGCCTCGCTGCTGTCGCTGGGCGCCCGGATGGCCACCGAGCCCAACCTCCAGGAGAAGGTCGACAGCTGGGTGGAGGACGCGGCGGTGCATGTCGTGACCACCTACCGGGGTGAGATCACCTCCCTGATCACCGACACGGTGGCGAGCTGGGACCCCGAGCACACCACCCGCAAGATCGAGGCCCATATCGGCCGTGACCTCCAGTTCATCCGGATCAACGGCACCATCGTCGGCTCGCTGGCCGGGCTGCTGATCTACACGGTCTCGCGCATGCTGGGGGCATAGCCCCCGGGCCGCGGGTGTCCGCTCCCGCTCCGGTTCCCGACCCCCGGGGAACGGCCCCCGGGGAAGGGGTCGCCTCGGACGGAGAGGGAGCCACTCCATGAGCGCAGCACAGCCCTCGTCGCCCGATGCCGTGCCCGCCGAGACCGGGACCGTCACCACGGCCGTCCCGGCCCGTCTCGACCGGCTGCCGTGGTCGCGCTGGCACTGGATGATCGTCATCGGCCTGGGCACCGTCTGGATCCTGGACGGGCTGGAAGTGACCATCGTCGGCAATGTGGCCGGCCGGCTCGCCGAGCAGGGCAGCGGGCTGGACATCACCTCCGCCCAGGTGACCGGCACCGCCGCCGCGCTCTATGTGGCCGGCGCCTGCTCGGGCGCGCTGTTCTTCGGCTGGCTCACCGACCGCCACGGCCGCCGGAAACTGTTCATGGTCACTCTGGTGGTCTATCTGAGCGCCACCGCGCTGACCGCGCTGTCCTTCGAGTCCTGGTGGTTCTTCCTCTTCCGGTTTCTGACCGGCTTCGGCATCGGCGGCGAGTACGCGGCCATCAACTCCGCCATCGACGAACTGATCCCGTCCCTCTACCGGGGCCGGGTGGACCTGATCATCAACGGCAGCTACTGGCTCGGCGCGATCGGTGGCGCGCTGCTGTCGATCGTGATGCTGGACACCGCGATCTTCCCGAAGGACCTCGGCTGGCGGCTCAGCTTCGCCCTCGGGGTGGTCCTGGGCCTGGTGATCCTGCTGGTCAGACGGCATGTCCCGGAGAGTCCACGATGGCAGTTCATCCATGGCAAGAGCACGGAGGCCGAGGCGCTCGTCTCGTCCGTGGAGCGCGAGATCGAGCGGGAGAGAGGCGAGCCGCTGCCGCCGCCGGCCGGTGAGATCACCATCCACCAGCGCAAGAGCATCGGTTTCGGCCTGGTCGCCAGGACGGTCTTCCACAGCTATCCCCGGCGGGCCGTCCTCGGCCTGTCGCTCTTCATCGGCCAGGCGTTCCTCTACAACGCGATCACCTTCGGCTTCGGCACCATCCTGATCACGTTCTTCGACGTGCCGACCGGCGGCACCGGCTACTATTTCGCCGTCATCGCCGCGGGCAACTTCCTCGGCCCGCTGCTGCTCGGCAGGCTCTTCGACACCGTCGGCCGCCGGATCATGATCTCCTCCACCTACATCGTCTCCGGCCTGCTGCTGTTCGGTACGGCCTGGCTCTTCGACCGCGGCTCGCTGTCGGCGGTGACGATGACGGCCTGCTGGTGCGTGGTGCTGTTCTTCGCCTCGGCGGGCGCGTCCAGCGCGTATCTCACGGTCTCCGAGATCTTCCCCATGGAGACCCGCGCCATGGCCATCGCCTTCTTCTACGCCCTCGGCACCGCCGCGGGCGGCATCAGCGGACCGCTTCTGTTCGCCGACCTCACCGCGTCCGGCGTGGTCGGCGACACCGCGCTCGCCTTCCGGATCGGCGCGGGCCTGATGTGCGCGGCGGGCCTGGTGGCGGCGTTCCTGGCGGTGAACGCGGAGCGCAGGTCGCTGGAGGACATCGCGACGCCGCTGTCGGTGGTGCCGGCGCCGATGGCGGGGCCGAAGGACGCGGTGCCGTGAGGGGTGGGTGGGTGGTGGTTGGTCAGGAGGCGTGATTGTCCGGACGCGGGGTGGGCCGGGTGCGCGGCTGTCCAGATGCGCGGTTGTCCGGATGCACGGTTGTCCGGATGCGGACGAAGGGGCTGGTCTTGATGAGCGTGCGCAGGGTCGTGCCGAATGTCCGGGTGGAGTCCGAGGAGGCGATGCGGGCCCACCGTGACTTCTACGGCCTGCTCGGCCTGGCGGAGGTCATGAACATGGGCTGGGTGACGACCCTGGCGTCCCCCACCTGGCCCACCGCCCAGATCAGTTTCTTCACGGAGGAACGCACCGCGCCCGTCGTCCCCGACCTGAGCGTGGAGGTCGAGGACATCGACGCGGTGTACGCACAGGTGCGGGCGGCGGGCGCGGAGGTCGTACGGGGGATACGGGACGAGGAGTGGGGCGTGCGGCGCTTCTTCGTGCGGGCGCCCAATGGGTGGGTGGTGAATGTGCTCAGCCATCGGGCGGAGGGCGCGGCCGGGGCGGAGGGCTGAGCGCCCCCTGGTCCCGTCGGGGGCGTCAGCGCAGGTGGGTGCGGAAGAAGGACGCCAGTGTGGTGAAGCTCAGGGGTGGCTCGGTGCCGGTACGGGTCGTGCCGCAGCCGCGTGAGGTCTGCACGGTCCGCTCGGGGTAGGGCTCGGACAGCGCGCCGGAGAACGGGAAGAAGTGGTCCTGGCCGTGCAGGGTGAAGAAGCCGACCTTGCCGCAGGACGCCTTCAGCGCGGAGAAGAGCAGCTGGCTCTGGGCGAGCGGGATGAGCGTGTCGGCGTCGCCGTGGCCGAGGAGGAACGCCGGGGGACGGCGGCTGGACGCCAGATGGGTGATCGGGTTGGCCTGCTCCAGCACCTCGGGGGCGCAGGACGCCAGCCCGGCCGGGCAGCCGAGGTAGCCGGCCGCCGCCGGGTCGAGGGCCGGGTTGCCGATCAGCGCGGTGAGGTCATGGGGCCCGGAGAGGTCCACCACGGCGTCGACGCAGCTGGAGGGTCCCGTCGTACCGATGGAGCCTTCGAGCGCGGGGACGCCGCAGCTGGTGCCGACCAGGGCGGCGATCTGGCCGCCCGCCGATCCGCCCCACAGGCCGACCTCGCCGCTCAGCCGGTAGCCGGAGGCGTGGGCGCGCAGATAGCGGATGGCGGCCTTGACCTCGTGGATCTGCTGGGGGAAGCGAGCGCCGGGGACGAGGGTGTAGTTGACGGACGCGACGGCGAAACCCTGTTTCACCAGCGAGTCCCACCCCGGAATCCGCTGCAACTCGCTCTTGTCCCCGCCGAACCAGCCGCCCCCGTGGACATACACGACCAGCGGCAGCTTCTTGCGGGCGCCGTCGGGGACGTAGAGGTCGAGGGTCTGGCCCGGGGCGGCGGCGTAGGGCAGGTCGGCGTGGGTGGTGTAGGTGGCGGGGCCCGTGGGGCCGGCGGGGGCGGTGCGCTCGGCGCCGCTCGCGTCCGTCGCGGTGACGAGCGCGCCGAGGCAGGCGGCTGCGGCGGCGACCAGGGCGACCAGCTGTCGGGTACGGCGTCCGGGCCTCGGGCGGGACGGGAGAGCGACGGCGTGCATGGGTGACTCCTCAGCCTGGGGGGAGGGCAGCCTCGGGGGATTCGGGAGATTCCGGGATTCCCCTCGCGGGAGTCGAAGGTAAAGTGGAGAAGATATCTCCACAAGGGTGTGCGCAGGGATTCGTCCGGTCGTCGTCCGCTCGTTGCCCCTTCGGGCAGATGCCCGCCAGGCGCGATCCGGCGCCCGGCACCGGCCGTCCGGCGCCGGCTACGCGCCCGTGGTCGACCCCGGTCGCACGATCATCAGCACCGTCACCGTGGCCCACAGCAGATTGAAGATCCCGGTGAACATGGCCAGCCGTACGGTCGTCCCGCGCGTCCCCTGCCCCTCCACCAGCGCTTCCTGCCGGGGCAGGACAAGGGCCAGCAGGACGGCGGCGGCCAGCCCCGTCAGCACGATCGACGTGATCAGCCAGGCGTCCCCGAGCACTCCCATGGCCAGGCCCGTGGCCAGCCCGAAGACCGGGACGACGATGCCGAGGGCGCCGTACGCCCGGCAGATCCGGTGCAGCAGCGCCACCGTCCCGGTCGCCCCGGGGTCGTCCGGCGCCTCCAGGGCGCGGCGCGCGGCGGGCGGGAACATGCTGGCCGCGACGGTGACGGGCCCGATGGCGATGATCGCGGCGAGGACGTGGACGGAGAGCAGGAACTTGGTCACGGGCACCGAGGCTAGGCAGCTCCGGGACGGGGGAGAAGTGGCGAGGGTGCCATGCGTCAACGGATTCTCGCCAGACTCCTGCTCCCTGCCCCTACCCTCGGGCCATGCACACCGTGGCGGTACTCGCACTGGACGGGGTCGTCCCCTTCGACCTCTCGGCACCGATCGACGTGTTCGGCTGGGCGCGGCTGCCGGACGGGCGGGAGGCGTACCGGGTGCGGGTCTGCTCGGTGCGCGAGGAGGTGCGGGCGGGCCCGTTCACGATCCGGGCGCCGTACGGGCTCGAACTGCTCGCCGAGGCCGACACGATCGTGCTGCCGGGCGTCGAGGACCCGCCGGAGGTGCTGCCGCCCGGCGTCACCGAGGCGCTGTGCGCGGCGGCGGCGAACGGCACGCGCATCGCGTCGGTGTGCGTGGGGGCGTTCCTGTTCGCGGCGACGGGACTGCTGGACGGGCTGCGGGCGACGACCCACTGGTTCGCGGCGCCGGACCTCGCGGCGCGCTATCCGAGGGTGACCGTCGACCCCCAGGTGCTGTACGTCGACAACGGCCAGTTCCTGACGTCGGCGGGCGCGGCGGCGGCCCTGGACATGTGCCTGCACCTGGTGCGCAGGGACCATGGCTCGGCGGTGGCCGCGCAGGCGGCGCGGATGGCGGTGATGCCGCTGGAACGGGAGGGCGGGCAGGCCCAGTTCATCGTGCACGACCTGCCCCCGGCCCCGGCGGGCGCCACGATGGAACCGCTGCTGCGCTGGATGGAGGAGCACTGCGACCGTGACCTCGCCCTGGAGGAGATCGCGGCGCGGGCGGGCATGAGCACCCGCACCCTCAACCGCCGGTTCCGGGAACAGACCGGGACGACGCCGGTGCGGTGGCTGCACCGGGCGCGGGTGCGGCGGGCGCAGCATCTGCTGGAGACGACGTCGTACTCCGTGGAGCGGATCGCCGGGCAGGCGGGGTTCGGGTCACCGACGGCGTTCCGGGAGCGGTTCCGCCGGGTGGTGGGGACGAGCCCGCAGGCGTACCGGAGGGCGTTCCGGGCGGGGTGAGGGCGACCGGGGACGGGGTGGTGCAGGCGCGTGGGTCGGCGACCCGCCGGGGTGAGTGGGCGGGGCCCGGCCCGGTTTCAGGCGCGTGGGTCGGTGACCGCCGGGGGTGAGTGGCCCCGGGCCCGGCCCGGTTTCAGGCGCGTCGGTCGGCGACCGCCCAGGAGGCGAGGGCGACGGCTCCGGCGACACCGAACACGGCGGGCCAGGCGCCGACCTTCTTGGCGAGCGGGTGGGACGCCCCGAACGCGACGACGTACCCGGCGGTCAGCCCGCCCGCGGCCGTCCCGCCGGCCCGCGCCCGCCACTGGGCGGCGGCTGCGGCGCCCGCGACGGCCAGCACGACCCCGCCCAGCTCGCGCTTCTTGGTCCAGCGGGCGACCCCGTACCCGCCGACGAGTCCGCTCGCGGCGACGAGCGCGCTGGGGACCTTGGCCATCGGTGCCTCCTGAGGACGAGGGTGTGTGGCTTCGAGGCTAACGCGCGGGTGGCGGCGGCCCCTCGGGCGCCCCCGCGCTCACCCCGACGGACCTTGACCTGCCCAGTCCCTGCGCACGATCACCGGCACGACGGACGCCGACCGAGCCCCGAGCGGGGGCATGTCTCCGGTCCCGTATGTCACAGCGGCGAGGCCTGTCTCGTCACAGCGGCGGAGGCCGGAGACATCCGGAGACACCAGAGAGACCAGAGACATCCGGAGACCTTCCAGGACCTGGGAGCTGATGTGAATCTCGCGCTGTGGAACTGTGGATCGCCGCCGGACTGCTCGCCACCGTCGCTCTGACCGGCGGTGCCGGCAAGTCGTTCGTGCCCAGGGAGAAGCCGGCCGCTGGAGCCTGCTGATGATCGGCGCGATGATCAGCCACGGCCGACGCGGGGAGTCGGCGTTCGTATTCCTGAATGTCGGCTACTTCGCCCTGGCGGTGTTCATCGCGTGGGGCCGCATGGGACCGGAACCCTTCACCGGCTGGAGGAGCCCGGAGGAGCCCGGAGGAGAGCAGCATCGTCGGCTTCGGCTAGAGAAAGTCCGACCAGACGGCGACCGTGGGCAGCGGATCCCACGGCCCCCCGTCGTCCAGCCCCCCGAACTCCCGCTCGACGTAGTCCACCAGGTGATCGCTGTGACAGCGGATCCCGGTGCCCCACATCGACAGCACGGGATGCTCGTACGATCCGGCCCCGGCCGGCAGGAAACGGTGACCGTAGAGGGGGACCATGACGGGGGCCTGGGCCAGTTTGCGCCGGGCCATGTCGACGGCGGCCCGCGCACCGCGAGGGCGTGCCCCGAACGCCCCCGTGTGCCAGCCGCCCAGCTCCACCTCCCGCAGTACCTCCCGTACCGGCCACTCCAGCCGGTACCGCAGATCCTCGGGGTCGCCGTCGCGCCAGTCGGGCCAGGGCAGCTCCCAGGCGGCACCGCGCTTCAGCGGCGCGGCGAGCGGCAGCCCCTCGGCGAGGAAAGCCCGGTGATCGTCGGCGAACTCGAAACCGTAGGCGCTCTCGATCCTCCGGAACTCGGCCTCGCTCAGTCCGGCCGCGATCTCGCACCCGGGAATCGCCGCGAGCCGCCGAGCGGCTTCCTTCCCCAGCCGGGCACCATCCGTATCAGCGTCAGCCATTCGGGCAACGTACACAGGGAACGGCGGGACGACCTCTTGAATCGGCCAGCGCGCCGGAACGCGGGAACCCCGCCCGGTATGAGACCGGACGGGGTTCCACGAGTTCGGAGAGACTCAGCCGACGTCGGCGTTGCGGGCGAACGCCACCAGTCCGGCGAACGCTCCGGCCGAGAGCATCAGGACCGGACCGTCAGCGCGCTTGCTGTCCCGGACGGGGACGACGCCGGTGGCGGAGGCGTTCGACGGGGCCCATTCGACGCAGGAACCGCCGTTGCCGCTGTACGAGGATTTGACCCAACGGAGAGAGCGAGAGTCGGTCGTCACGGGGTGCCCTTTCGTGCCTGAGTGATCATGTCTACAGACGCCGCTTGGGAGAGCGCGTGTGCCTGCATCTGATGGTAGGCCCTCAACAGGGGAACCACGGCTGTGGTTTCGCGGTCCATGTAACCGTGCGTCTGCGACTCGACGTAGGAGATCACGGAGCGATCAGACAGGGTCAGTAGATTGACCAGTCTGTTGAACGGCCGGGCCTCGCCAATGGCATAGGGCGCGATTTGGAGCACGGTGTTCGACTCCTCCGCGAACTCGACCAAGTGCGCCAACTGCCGATCCATCACCTCAAGCCCCCCGATAGGCCGACGGATACAGCTCTCGTCCAGCACCGCGAACAACAGCGGGGTCAGAGGCCGAGCCAAGGCGGCTTGCCGCTCTATCAGGAACGTGACCCGTTCCTCGGCCTGCTCGGCCGTGATGGAGCCTCGCTTTACGTTGCTCGCCTCAAGGGCCGTCGCGTACTCCTGTGTCTGGAGCAATCCAGGGATCAACCCGGAATCGAACAGCCGAATCTCTGTGGCCCTCGCCTCGTGCTTCACATACTCCGGGAAGCCTTCCAGATGCGCGCCGTGCCGGATCTCGTCCGCCGCGCGCTCGAACGTGTCCGTGGTCCCTTCGAGGCCGAAGGCGATATCCGTACTCCGCGAAAAGCGCCGGGTCGGAGGCTTGCGACCAGTTTCCACCGCTGAAATGTGCTGACTGGAATATCCCGTCAGGGCGGCAAGCTCCTCCTGGGTCCAGCCGCGCGCCTCTCGTGAGCTGCGTAAACGGGCGCCGTACGCAGCTTCGGGGCTGCTCTCTGGGTTCAACTCCTTGCGATTCAAAGCGCGATGACCAACCCTTCCTTCTCCCCTGCCAACTTGATTGGTCCGCCACTCTAGCCCACGCTGACTCCACCCGGTAGTGGAACCGCTACGGAGAGGAGTGGTCCGCGTGGACATCAGCGACGTGGGCGAAGTGGGCACCCTGCCAAGGGTGTTGGGCTCGTGGGTTCGGAGCGCGATGGCGGGGGGTGCGGTGTGGTCTCGCTGATCAAACAAGCCCGGCCCCGGCCTCGGGTGTGTGGTGCCACCGCGTTGATGCCGGTCGGTCTGATCGCGGAGATGTTCGCGTCGGTCCACGATTCCAGCACCCCGTGCAACGTGCGGCCGGTGCTGCGCTGCCTGCTCCAGGAGCATTCCGGGGGCCGTCACCACGACCTGGCGTGGGAGCTGGAAGACGC
This sequence comes from Streptomyces sp. NPDC059477, assembly GCF_042749375.1. NCBI lineage: Bacteria > Bacillati > Actinomycetota > Actinomycetes > Kitasatosporales > Streptomycetaceae > Streptomyces > Streptomyces sp. NPDC059477. Next base: position 185,829 of record NZ_JBHYUG010000001.1, read on the forward strand.
GACCGCGGGCGAGGTGTGGGCCCAGTGGGCGGACGGCCGGCGCCCCGACACGTTCCAGGTCGTCCCCGACTGCAACACCCTGTCCGGGCCGACCCCGAAGGACGAGGCGTGCATCCTGTACGCCGGGCATCCGGGGTGCCACACCTGGCAGTACACCGACCCCGAACACGAAGCCATCGAGAACAGCCCCGAGTTCCAGCGGGCCCTCTCCACCCTCCTCAAGGCCACCCGGTGAACGCCGGGACCCCGCCCGCTCCGGGCGCCTCCCGCATGACCATCGAGACGTATCGGGTCCGGCCGGACGGCGAGCGCGTGGACCGTACCCGGACACGCGTCTACCGGCCCGGACCCGGCCCCCTCACCCTCGCCGACACCCTCCGCTGGCCCCCCTGCCACTGCCCCCACTGCCGCACCGGCGACGGACCACCCGGCACCCGGTAGCCGTCCGTCAGCCGTCCAGCAGCGCCGCGAAGTAGCCCAGCTCCCGGTCCTCCGGGGTCCCGACGAGCAGCGCGCGGTCGAGCAGGATGTTGTTGTGCTCGCAGCTCGTCTCGGGGAGCATCACGCAGGCGTGGCACGCGGCGAGGTTGGTGCCGCCCGCTCCGGACGCCTCGGACTCGACACAGAGCGGGTCGGAGGAGCACCACTCGGCGCGACGCACGGCGGAGCGGATCGAACGGTCGAGGCGGTCCGGTTCGCCCTGGGCGACGAGACCGCCGAGACTGCCCGCCGAGTCGCTCGTCGCCGTGTAGACGAGCACCCCGGCCATGTCCTCGGCCGCGTACAGCCGCTCTCGCAGGGCCGCCGACGGGTAACCGGCCTCCAGGCTCCACTCGGTGATCAGGACGTGGGCCAGCGTGTGCAGCAGCACCATGCGTGGGGTGGCCGGGGAGGGGACGACCACGCTCGGGTCGCCGGCCCGCTGCTCCAGCACCCGTTGGTGGGCGGTGCGCATCCGCTCGATCCGGGCCGCCACGACTGTCGCCCTTTCCCAGGCGTCGAGTCGGTCCTCGTCCAGCCGCAGGAAGACCCCCTCGCCGCGCACCTCCATGGCCGGGAGCCACCGCAGCGGGGATTCGGAGAGCGGCATCTCCTTCGACCCGGTGGTCGAGTCGGGATCGGAGAGCCGGGTGAACGCCTTCAGGGCGCGTACCTCACGGAGCTTCTTGACCAGCATCGGGCCGGTGATCCCGAGCGGAGCGAGCACGCTACCGTCGCCCAGCGGGGTCTCGCAGACGAACTGCTCGTCGTGGGAGTGCTCGCGCTCGTCGTTGCCCGAGCGCAGACGCTCGTACTCCTTCTCCCGCAAGGCGCGGTAACGGTGGTCGAAGGTGGCGTCGGCACCGTCGGCCGGGTCCTCCTCGCGCTCCGCGTCGAGCAGGGCCATCACCTCGTCGAGCGGTACGGGGCATTGTCCCTGGAAGGCGCCCTGGAGATAGATCTCGATGTGCTCCCGCCGGTCGTACGAGCGGAGCGCGTCCCAGTGCTCCGCCAGCGGATCCGCGCGGCCGTCGCTCCACGGGGGGATGGAGAGCGCCGACTTCAGCACCGGCTGCCACACCGCCGACGAACCGCGCTGGAGCGTACGCAGGGCGGATCCGCAACCCTGGGTGGCGGACGTGCCGAGCCACGGGCGGGAGCCTCGGCACGTGAGGCCCAGATCCCTGAGCGCGGTCCTGCGGAACGAGCCCTCCATCGAGACCTCGGGGGCCCGCCCGCAGGAGCAGGAGACGAGGATCGAGCGGAGCGAGGACGTGCGTCCGGACGTGCGCAGCCGGAGCGTCCCCCCGCACCTGCCCGCCGTGCCGGCACCGCGCTCCGCGGAGCGGTGCACCCACTCCCAGTACGGGAACTCGTCGAGGTGTCCGGCCTCGCAGGCGACGACGAAACGTGAGGGGACGAGTTCGACCTCGCACACGCCGCAGACGCTCTTGCCGACGGGCGGGTTGAAGTCCCGGTGCCGCCGCAGTTCGGTGCACTCGGGGCAGGAGTGCATGAGGGGGAAGCGCCGGACGCGCAGCCCGTCCCTGCTGCTGTCGTCGGACGCGGGAGGAAGTCGGAAGTGGGCGACGCCGAGCACCCGGGCCAGCCGGCGTTCGTGGATCCGCGGGGACTCGTCCTTGCTCCAGTTCTCCCCGGCCCCTTCCAGCCCGGAGACGACGAAGGACTCGTGGTCGACGGCGATCAGCGATCCCATGCCGTACGTGGTGATCGCCTGGGCCCGGCGGACGGTGCCGCGGCGCGGGAGATTCTGGGCGGGTGCGGCGCCCTTCGCGCCGGTCCGCCGACGGGGGGCGGGGGGCGGGGTCATCGGGTTCCCTCCATGAACAGGGCGGACTCGGCGTCGACGTCGCGCAGGCTCCAGAGCGTGGACCACGCCTCGGCGCGCTCCGACTCGTCGTCGTACGCCCTCAGCAGCGACGGGGCACGACTGCCCCGGCGGGGTTCGAAGACCAGGCCGTTGTGGATGTCCGCCGCTTCGAGCCACCAGGCGACGAACTCGTCGAAGGCGAGGGACACGGCGTCGGTCTCCTCCGGGGTGACCTCGCGGACCCGGTCCAGGAGCAGCGGCTTGATGGAGTCGCGGAGGAGATCCTCGTAGGACTCGACCGCGCCGGCGTCTTCGTTCTCGCGGGCCGCCGGGATCATGATGCGGGCGAGGGCGACGATCACCGCGTGCAGGCCCCGTTCGCGGGCGCGGGCGGAGAACGGGGTGACGGATGTGGACTCGACCTCGCGATAGAGGGCCGAGTGGTAGTGCTGGAAGCTCTCGTAGTGGGAACGATCCCTGGCCCGGCTTGAGTTGAGCATGACCACGACCAGTCCGGGGTGGGCGCGGCCGACGCGGCTGGTGGCCTGGATGTACTCGGCGGTCGTCTGCGGCTGCCCCATCACGGCCATGAGACCGAGACGGTCCACGTCCACCCCCACGGCGATCATGTTGGTCGCGAGCAGGACGTCCACGGTGTCCTCGTCCGGAAGCCGCTTCTCGATGCCCTTGAGCCGGGTGGGGATCTCGCTGGCGTCGATCCGGCTGGTCAGCTCGGAGTAGTTGACGACGGAGCGCCCCGCCACGCCCTCGCGCTCGGCGAGCAGCTCCAGATAGGCCACCACGTCGTCGTGCACCTGGAGTTCGGCCGCCGAGAGCAGCCGGAGGCTGTTGAAGTACCCGACGAGACTCCAGTACGCGTCGCGCACCTCGTCCTTGGTGTCCGCCTGCGCGGCGCGGTGCAGCAGGGTGGCGTACGTGCGGATCAGCAGGGTGGACTGGCTGGTGCCGGGGGCCAGGAGACCGACGTAGCGGCGGGTCGCCTTCTCCTCGCGCGGTGTCTCCACGGCGAACCACGAGTCGCGGGCGTCCAGACCGGCGGGCGGGAACTGCCGCACCTCGCGGGCGAAGAGATGACGGCCCTGGTCGGCCGCGCGACGGATGGTCGCCGTGGAGGCGATCACCTTGGGGCGGCCGGCGAGGGCGTCGACCGCCGTCTCGTAGAGGCCGGTGAGCGTGCCCAGCGGGCCGGAGATCAGATGCAGCTCGTCCTGGACGATCAGTTCCGGGGGAGGGGTGGCGTCGGTCGGGTCGTCGCGGTTGAAGAGCGCGGCCGTCGCCGGGCGCCACGGCATCGAGGCGAACTTGTCGACGGTGGCGATCACCAGCGTCGGTCGCGCGGCGTAGATCGCCTCGTCGATCAGGTGGACGGGCAGGCCCTCGGCGAAGGCGCAGTCCTCGCCGGGGCACCGGACGCGCATCCGCACGGCGTTCATGTCGACCTGGTAGTCGCGGGCGTCGAGGCGGGTCCCGCACCAGGGACAGGCGTGCAGTTGGACGGGGTTCTCGGTGGCGAGGCGCTTGTCGAGGCTCCTGCGCAGCTCGTCCAGCTTCAGGCCGGCGTCGGCGAGCGTGTTCGGGGTGGCCGAACGCCCCACCCACATGCCGACGGAGAACTCCTCCCGTCCCAGCTCCGGTGTGCCGCGCCGCATGTTCTCCATGGCGCAGAGCAGGATCGCCGCGCGCTCGAACTGCTGAAGGGTGAGCAGCCGAAGCGTGTAGCGCATGAGGACGGTGACCCCGCCGCCGTCGGCACCCCTGCGGATGCGGCGCAGGAACGACGTGAGGGCGATCAGCCCGAGATACGCCTCCGTCTTGCCGCCACCGGTGGGGAACCACAGCAGGTCCGAGACCCGCCGGTCCTGGTGCTCCGGGTCGTCGATGCCGGCCAGACAGAGCAGCACGAACGCGATCTGGAATGGCCGCCAGCGCCCGGCGCCCGGATCGAGGGATCCGACGCGTCCGCCCTTCACCCAGGCACTGCGGGCCCGCTGGTCGGCCATCGCGCGGTTGGCCAGTCGGAACGCCCTCATCAGATCGGAGCGGGTCCCCAGCAGCCCGATCCCCTCACGGATCCTGTCGAGCGCCTCGCGGCAGGCCGCCACCTGTTCCCGCGCGGGCTTCTCGTGGGTGTCGCCCGTCAGGGCCTCCGCCTCGGCCTCCTTGCGGTCGATCCAGCGCTCGTAGCCCGTGGCCAGCTCCGCCAGGGCGGCCAGGATCTCGGCGTCGGACCGCTCCGCCAGCCCCAGCATGGACAGCGCCGAGCTGTCGATGTCCGGGTTGGAGTCGGTGAGCAACACCTCCACGGTGGGCACGAAGGTACTGCGCACCTCGGGGACGGCGGCCCGGACGGTGTCGGTCACGCCGATCGGCGGTGGGCTCCAGTCCCACGCGGCGGCGCAGCCGTGACCGACGGCGAAGGTCGGGGCGTGCCGGTGCAACAGCCGGCTCGTGCCGATCTCCGGATCGTGGGCCGCGGCGGGGGCGGGGCGCTCCACGAACACGGTGGAGCCGTCGGCGGCGCGTACCGTCAGACCGCACTGGAACAGGGAGAACGCGTCCTGGAGATCCCACTCGCCGACCCGCTGCGTGTTGATCAGCGTCACCGTGATCGTGACCGTGCCGGTGGTCGGATGGGGGCGCCGGACGGTCACGCGCAGTGTGGCTTCCGGGGAGAGTTGGATCGGTTCGGCCGACGCCGTCACGACGATCGACCGGTCCGGGAGGTCGAGTTCCCGGCGCCGCCACCGTTCCCGCTGGTCGGCCGTGGTGCGGGCCTCGGCGCGACGGGCCTCGGTCGGGCTGCCGTCGGCGTCGATGGGCTCGTAGACGGCGGCCCGCGCCGAGACCACGATCGTGTCGCACACGGCCGGGTCGACCGCGAAGGTCAGACCCATCGAGGAAGGACGACGGTCCGTCGCGGCGCCGGTGTCCTGCGCGGTGCCGGAATCCTCGACGTCGTCGCGGGTGAGCAGCGGGGTGGCGTCCAGACCGTCCAGTTGGGCGTGCTCCTCGCCCTTCCGCCGCCGCGCGGCCCGGTCCGCCGCGCGCGGGTACAGGACGCCGGTGAGATAGCGGTCGATCGGCGCGTCCTGGGTGAGCACCTCGTCCCGGTCGGCCGGATCGGCGTCCACCGCGGGGCCCAGCAGCTCCCGACCGAGCCCCACCAGGAGATCCTCGTCCCGGACCCGGTAGTGCTCGGCGTGTCGTCCCGCCCCGTGCGTCATGCGCGCTGCTCCTTGTCGTCGTCGGCCCGTCGGTACCGCCCGATCCCGGTGATCCGGGGGGCGATCCACACACCTCGGTCACCGAGGCCCGCGTTGGCACCGGCGGCGGTGCTGCCCGTCACCGTCTCCAGCGTGTCGATCCGCAGGCCGTGGATCTCGTCGGGCCACCAGGGGTCCCACGTCCGGTTCACCTTCTGCACCTGGAACAGCTCCTCCCGGAACCGCTCCGACGCCTCACCGATCTCCCGCCCCTCGTGGACCAGGGCGTACGGCGGGCTCTGCCGCTCGCCCAACGGCAGGTCGTGGCGCTTGCGCCACACCACGGCCGTCCCCGGGCCGACCCGCTCCAGGAGGTGTGCCTGTGTCGCCACGGCGTCGGTCCCGTGACCGGGCGGGTTGTCATGACAGACGTCCCCGGCCTCCGCGACGACCCCGAAACGGTCGTACGACCGCCATCCCCCCACGTACCGGCGGCCGTTCCTCCTGTCCCCCGCCCTCTTGAGCATCGGCGACTCGGGCGGGATCGCGTGGTGGAGATCCTGGCGGGCGCGCGTCATCGCCACGTAGAGGGCGCGGGCCTCGGCGGGGAGGTCCGCCGCGTCCTTGTACCGCTTGCGCAGCTCGCCGACCGTCGGCGGGGTCAGGACGATCACCCGGTCGAACTCCAGGCCCTTGGCCCGGTGCACGGTGGAGACCACGATCCGGCCGGTCTCCGGATCGGCCGCCTCGTCGGGGAACCCGCCCTCGGCGACCACGCGACGCAGCCGGTCCGGGGCGAGCGTGTCGCGCCCGCCGCCCCGAGCGACGCGACGCAGCACCGTCCACAACGCGGACGCGTTCGGCTCGTACGGCAGCGGGATCTCCGCGAGAAGGGAACGGAACCGGTCCTCGGTAAGGCCGCTCGCCCCGGTGCGGCGCAGCAACTCGGCCACCCAGCACGGCACCGGCCGCTCCTCCAGGGGGCGGCGCAACCAGTGCTCCAGCCCGTGCTCGTGGAGCAGGTCGGAGACCACCAGGGCCTCGCGGTTGTCGCGGGTGAGGATCGCACAGGTCTCGGAGAGGTTGCGCAGGCCGTCCAGGGTGAACGGGTCGGTGAGTTCGCCCATCCCGTTCGTCGGGTCCAGGAGCAGGTCGCGCAGTTCCTCGTAGCGTGTCGCCGCCTCGTCCGCGTCGGTGACGCGCTGGAGCCGGGGACCGTGCGCGAGCGCGATCCGGGCCTCGGGGGTGGCGGCCCGGAAGTTCCGGGTGAGGCGGAGTTCCACCAGGTCGTCGGGGTACGACAGGCGCAGCCAGTCGAAGAACCGTCCGGTCTCGTCGGCGCGCTCGGCCACGTCCTCGATCTGGAATCCGTAGACGGACTGGGCGGCGTCGCCGACGACCGTGAAACCGCTGCTGTCCTGGTACCGGTCGAGAAGTGTCTCCACGAGTTCCCGGCGCCCGCCCAGCAGATCCTGCACCTCGTCGATCACCACATGGGCGGGCGGGACGGCGTCGCCGGCCTCCAGCGCCCCCTTCTCCACCGCCCGGGTCGCCGCAGCGATCCGCTCGTCGAAGCCGACCGCGCCCCACTCGCCGTCCGGACGCGCCTGGAGCAGCACTCCGTAGGCCCATGCGTCGAACGTCTGCGCCCGCACCCGTCGGGCCCGCTCCCCGTGCCGGGCGATCCGCTCCCGCAACTCCCGCGCGGCGGCACGGGAGAAGGTGAGCACCAGGATCTCGGCCGCCTCCAGCGCCTGCTCGGGATCCTCGTGCCCGCACAGCGCGTCGAGGCGGCGCACCAGGGTGTGCGTCTTGCCGGCCCCGGCTCCGGCGGTGACCAGGACCCGGGCGTTCCAGGGCTGGTCGACGACGGCCCGCTGCTCCTCGGTGAGCGCGGGGCTGTCGAGGTAGGCGTCGGTCATGTCCGGCTCCACAGATGTTCGAACTGGGTGAACGCCAGTCGGGTGTCGAAGTTCGCGATGTTGTCACTGACGTTGAGGATCAGGCAGGTGTCCTTGCCGCCGTTCCTGGGCCCCCGCAGGCCGCGTCCGATCATCTGCTGGTAGACGTTGGTGCTGTAGACCGGGCGGGCCACCACCACGACCCGGGTGGCGGGTGCGTCGAAACCCTGGGTGAGGACACCGTAGTTGGTGAGCACCCGGACGCGTCCGTTTCGGAAGTTCTCGACGCGCCTGCGCCGGTCCTGCGTACTGGTCGTCGAGTCCACGGCGGCGGCCGGCACACCCCGGTCGTTGAGCAGCGCCGCCAGATACTTGGCGTGGTCGACCGAGGTGGCGAAGAGCAACGTCGGCCAGTCGTCCGGCAGACCGGTCACCGAGTCCACGATGCGCCCGCTGCGCGCGTGGTCGTCGGCGAGGCGCTGCTCGGCGGAGCGGGAGAGCATCGCCATGCGATCGGCGTGCGTCTTCTCGTCCCGGGTCAGCTCGATCCGGCCGCCTTCGAGGGTGCGGTGCTCGACCTGGGCGAGCATGCCCAGGTCCTGGAGGTCGCGGTACGGGTCGCCCGACGGGAAGACCCCCTGGTCGAGCCGCTTGTTGCCGAAGCGAACGGCCAGGCGTCGGGTCTCGTCCTCGTTGGTGTTGCGGAACGGGGTGGCGGTCAGACCGAGCAGATGCCGGCCGGTCTCGTACTGGGTGAGTCCCAAGCGGCCCAGGATCTCCGTGTACCGCTTCGAGATGGCGGTGTGCGCCTCGTCCACGATCACCAGCGCGGCCCGCCGCAGCCAGGCGTACTGGTCGGTGCCCAGGCACCGCTCCAGCTTGGCGTCGGTGGCGATCACCAGATGGGGGTGCTCGACGACGTCCCCGACCTCGTTGCCGCTCCACAGTCGGCTGATGGTGAGCGGACGCTCGGCGCCGACCTTGCTCCAGACGAACTTCCAGCTCTGTACGGCCTGCTCGCACAGCTCCTCGGTCTGCGCGATCCACAGCAGCGGACCGTCGAGGTCGCCGACCCGCTTGACCCAACGGATCACGGCCTCGGCGGTGATCCGGGTCTTGCCGGCGCCGGTGGGCAGGGACAGCATGCCCCGCTGGGGGGCCAGCCGGTCCAACATGGTGGAGATGTTCCGGACCAGGTCCTCCTGGTAGCCGTGCAGGCTCGGGAAGTCCCGAGGGCCCTCGACGGTCTCGGACGAGGGCGGGGACGGAGTCCTCGAACCGGCGAACGCGACGGGCAGCCTCAGGTCCGAGACGAACGCGACGGCCGCCGACGAACCCCCGTACCCGACAGGCGCGTTGGGGAAGCGCCCCTGGATGTCCCGGGCGTGCTGCTGGAGCACACCGTCGCCGTGCGCGTTGAACGCCATCTGGGCGATCCGACGCCCCGACGGCTCCACCCCGTCCGTCGCCTGTAGCTCGGCCTCCATCAGTCCCTCGGGGAGCCCGGCCCGGAGCGCGTCCGCGCCCACGAGCAGCTCGATCTTGGCCACCACGTCCTCGGCCTCGCGCACGGCCCGCTGCGCCGCCTTCAGCTCGCCGTCCCGGGCCATCCGCTCCTGGTGCTCCAGCACGGCGCGGCAGCCGGCCGCGCCGAGCCCGAGCACCAGCTCGCGGTCGATCAACCGCAGCATCGCCTCGGGCTCCAGCGGCACCCGGACCTTCACGGTCCCGTCCTGGCGCACGGCGTCCAGAGGGGACGCGTGCGTTCCGTTGGGTGTGCGGGTGACCTGCTCCAGCTCAAAGCACCGTTGCACCAGGCTGTTCCGGTTCCCGCTGTTCAGTCGCTGCCGCAGGGCGGGGAACAACTCGACCAGCGGTACGGGGTCGCCCTCCGGCACCTCGCGGGTCTCCCGGCTGATCACGTCGGCGTAGCGGAGCATGCCCCACTTCTCGACCATCAGCTCGGCGTCCTCCGCGCCCGGCACCAGCAGCGCGGGGAGCTGCTCGGCGCGCAGCGCCCGGTACTCGGCGTCACCGACGGCGAGGGCGATCTCGTCGTCGGGGCGGGTGCCCCAGGTGTCGCCGATCCGGCAGCGGGTCAGGGAGCCCTCGGGGAACTCCGCGTCGATCCGGGTCAGCATCACGTAGGTGGCGCCGACGAAGGAGTCGTCCTCGCTGCGGGACACCTCGTCCAGGAGGGCGGCCCAGCGGCCGGCCGGGACCTCGTCGACCGTGCTCGGAAGCCCCAGGCGGTGGGCCTTGTCCGGCGAGATGTCGGCGACCGGCAGCACGCCGCGATAGGAGGCGAGTCGAGGCCCGACCGCCTCCCTCAGTGGCTTGACCCCCTGGGAGGTGGCGACATACCCGTGCTTCCTGAGCATCCACCGGATCGGCGAGACCACGGCCTGCCGGGTGCTGGTCTGCACACCGAACTGGCGCGTCCAGTTGGCCACCACGGCGTCGTCCGGGAGCGCCTTGAGGAAGGCGGCTCGGGACTCCTCGGAGAGCGCGCGGAACAGGTGGAGCGGTCCGCCGATCGCTGCGCCCTCGACCTTCATCCGGTTCAGCGAGGGGCGTGGGGCGCGACTGTCCAGACCGCGCAGGTAGGAGGCGTGGACGGCTTCGCGGTACTCCTCGAACCAGGTGTCGTCCGCCTGGGGCTGCACCCCGCCCGACGGTCGTTCCCGCAGGTCGACCTGGGCGAAGAAGGGTGTGTCGTCGGAGTGGAACGCCATGTCGACCGCGACGCTCGGGTCACGCACCGCGTCGACCACGACACCGGGCACCATGCAGTCCTCGATCGGTCGGAACGTCTTGTCTGCGGTCCGTACCCGGAGCGTCGAACGCGGCGCGGGCACCCGCTCCAGGACCTTGTGGGCCAGCCGACGGACCCCGGCCTGCCGGAACAACTCCCAGAAACGCTCCCAGTCGGACTGGCCGTAGTGCTCGAAGCCCTGGTCGAGAACGCCCGCGAACCGGCCCTCGGCATCGGCCTCGCGGATGCCCAGGACGCTGAGCGCGTGCGCCAGCGACTCGTCCTGGGCGAGCGCGTCGACCACGTACACCAGGGATTCGCGCAGCCCGCCCCGGTCGGCGCGACGGAACACCTTGCCGTGCACGGGGGCGACGTGGCCGTGCTCCTCGGTCAGCACGATGCGGGCCTTGCGGGCTTCCTCGGCGTAGGGCGAGCGCGCCTCGATCATGTCCGCGAGGATGCGGACGGCCGTGGCCGACGCTTCGGCCGTGCCGCACTCGACGAGGGCCTCCAGCCATGCACGGACATCGGTCCGCCCCTGGCCGCCGGCGGCGAGGATGTGCTCGACCTTCCCGGAGCGCAGGACGTCCGCCTCGACGCTCGGGTGCAGCCAGTTCGAGGGGCGTCCGGGGCACTCGTGCCACATCCGGAGCCAGCCGGACACTTTCCTCAGGTCCCTGTCGAGCCGCGGGTGGATCCGTAGCGTGGTCGGGACACGCAGGGTGCCGTCCTGGTCCGGCAGCGATGGCCGGTCCGCGGTGCGGGCCCAGACCTCCCGGGTCAGGAACTCGTCGGCCCAACTGATCGACTCCTTGACACGGCCGGGCAGCAGCGGGAGGTACGCGGCCGGGTCATCGGCGGGCGCCAGGGCGGGGAGGGAGTCGACGACCAGCTTCGCCGCCACCCTGATCATTTCCTGGTTGAAGGGAGACGAGTCGAGCAGGTTCTGTCGGTCCTCGTTCGTCTTCCAGGCGCCGTTAAGGATGCCGCTCAGCGACATCTCGTACTTGCTCGGGAAGAAGGACCAGAACTTGCCACGACCGCGCGAGCGAGGGCTGACGTACAGGCCGCTCTCCTTGTCCTTCTCCTGGGCGGGGACGGCCCAGGAGAGGTCGAGCGAGAGGCGGTCGTGCAACTCCCCGGCGTCCGCGCGGGCCGCAGTGCCGGGCTCGTGGGTGAGGGTGAACACGCGCCAGCGGTCGGAGGTGAGGGCCTTCCCGGTCCGCTCCTCCACGAGGGTGTGCAGATCGCCGGCGCGCTGGGCGGTCAGAGTCCGACGGACGACCGGCCGAGGTCGGCGGTCCTCCAGCACGACCTTCCCGACGTGCGGCGAGAAGAGCTGGAAACCGACCGGGAACTCCTCACGGGGCTCGCCGTGGTCCTTGGCGCGGCCTCCGTGCATGTCCCGTCCCAGCCGGTCGTTGGCCTTGGGCAGCAGGGGCAGCCGGACGACGGTGGTCGCCCAGGACAGCAACTCGTGCAGGACGGGGTCGGATTCGCGTTCGGTCCCCAGGTCGAGCGGGCGGGCCATACGCAGGACGGGGGCGTCGAACTCCGGGCCGTAGCGCTCCGCCACGCCGGGCACGGCCTTGATCTGCTCGTACGACCAGGCACGGTCGAATCCGAAGCTTCCGGAGCGGCTGAAGAATTGGGGTGTGTCGGTCACCACGAGGACCGACTTCACACCGACGCCGAATCGTCCGATCTGCCCTCCGCGTTTCTTCGAAAGACTCATCCGGAGAATTGTCTCCGCGCCTTCCGGGGTCACCGGATTTCCCTCGTTCGCGCAGTACAGATAGATATTCGTGAGGACTACATGGATCCGTCCGCCCGGTTCGTCCGCGATTTCGTCGGCCGCGTTCTGGACAAGTTCGAAAAGCTGTCGGTCGCCATATCCTCCCTGGGTGATACGACGTTCTCCATTGGCGTGCTCGGCCACGAGGCCGGGGTCCACGGCGTATGTCTGCAGAACTCGGGAAGATTGGTCGAGAACGGTCTGGATCACCGGGGGGAACGAGGGCGACATTGCTGCTGCGCTCCTGGGAGGTCGAGGTGCGGGCGAAAGCGGCCGGAGCGGGCCGGCGACGAATTGCAGTCGCCGGCCCGAACAGCCGTCAGGGCAGGCATGGCTGGGGCTTGGAGGAGGACGGGGATGCTCGGTCAGGCCGGTGGCGGCTCGTCGGGCAGATCCAGAATGATCTTCTCCAGAGAGGGGAAAATCTCGGCGAACTTCTCTTCGGAGATTCCCTCCCATTCATGAAAAGCTCTCGCCTCAGCCTTGTGTGTCGCCGTCCTGATGTTCAGAGAAAGCGCACTGAACTCACGGCCATGGAGTAAAATGTCGGCCCACTCCTGCTCGTTCATGGATCGCTGCACCCTTGTCGCTTCGTATTGTGGCGGCACAGGGGTGCATTCGGACACACGTCCCCCGTGAGAAATGGATGGTCGTACGTGGATGAGATTTCTCTCCCGGCTGATGCTAGTGGGTGGAGATCTCGCTTCGCCAGTCCTTTTGGAACTCGTCACGAAGGGGTGTCGGCTGACGTCCGGAATGGGTTTTGGACGCACTTCTGCCCCGGGCCGCCCGGCATCCGGTTTCGGAATTTCGAGCGGGATGGATTTCCCATCGGAATCGACGCTAGCGGGAAGCTGTCGAGCGTGTCAAGCCGAACTGCCGTCCCCCCGGGGGGAGTTGATCGCCGGGGTCGCCAGGTGGTGCATATCGGGTGAAGTTGGACAGTGGACTTGAGTGATCCTGGCGGTCGGACCCGATCAACTGTCGGTTGACGTTGCCGCGTGTGTCAAATTAACCTTTGTCGTGCGGCGTGCGATTCGCATGTGATACGAGGGAAGTGCAGGTGGCCTGTGGAGACAGGTGAGGAGTTCGGACCATGGCTGGCCCGTCAGCTCAAGATCGCGGGGAGGACACAGGCCGAACTGGCCGAGGAACTCGGGCTGACCCGGGCCGCCGTCTCCGCGTGGATCACCGGAAGATCGACTCCCCGCCCGGCCGTCATGGCGGACATCGCCCGGGCGCTGGGCACGGACCTGGGTACGGTGCACACCCGTACAACCGACACCGGGACCGGCCTGCCGGTGAGGTGGTACCACCGTCCCGGCTATCCGGACGGCGGTCGTGACCTCGGCAACGCCGCCGCCTTCGCCTTCGACGCCGATGTACAGGTTCTCGCCCGCGAGACCTGTCAGAACAGCCTCGACGAGCGACTGACCGGTGAGGGCCGGCCGGTGCGTGTCCGTTACACCCTGCACGAGTTGACCGGGGAGCATCTGGACGCCTTCCGCGAGGCGATCCTCTGGAACGATCTCTTCCCGCACTACTCCGCCGTCTCGGAGATCGCCGGTCACCAGAAGGTCGGCCGGGTCGTGGACGCCGGAGTGCGCGACATGTACGAGAAGGGTCGCCTGCTCCTGCTGCGGGTCGACGACTACAACGCTTCCGGGCTCATCGGCGACGACTACGCGGACGGCAAGTTCGCCGCCGTCGTCCGGCGCCAGCTGGAGAGCCTCAAGTCCGGTCCCGGCGCGGGCGGTTCGTACGGACTGGGCAAGGCCACGCTGTGGGCGACCAGCGCGCTCGGCCTCGTCCTCATCAACTCCACCCTGTCCCAGGCGCACGAGGGGCGTACCGAGCGTCGGGTCATCGGCCGTCTCGAACTGCCGTGGCGGGAGGTCGCCGGCATCCCGTACGCGGGCCCGGCCTGGCTCGGGCGGCCCGATCCCGATTCGCCGGGTGCCCGGGTCGCCCGTTCCTGGTGGGCGGACGAGGAGACCGTCGACCGCCTGCACCTGACCCGGGAGCACGACGAACCCGGTACGTCCTTCCTCATCGTCGGGGCCCAAGATGTCGCCAGTCTGGAGGGGAAGGCGTCCGATCACGCCGACGCCGACGAGGAGAACACGGACGAGGAGGGCGGCGAGGACCCGCGCGACATCAGCAGGATGCACGGCCGGTTGGTCGAGGCGCTGGGGCGCGACTTCTGGGCCGCGATGACCGGCGGGGGCGGCAGGCTGCCCCTTCTGGAGGTCTCCGTCCGGGCCATGCGCAACAACGAGGTGGTCGTGGCGGAGACGCAGGTGGACCCCTCCGTCGAACAGCCCTCGCGCACCCGTGCCCTGCGGGCGCACTACGAGGGCACCACAGTGGATCGGCTCACCGAGGCCGGGCAGGTGGCGGCGCGGAGGGTGCCGCTGAAGCTGCCGCTGTCCGGAGGCGCTCGCGGGACCCTCGGGACGCACCAGGCGCTCCTGCTGGTCACCGACGCCGATTCCGACCGGGACGTGCCGAAGAACCAGGTGCACTCGCTGCGCGGCAACCGCATGACCGTCAAGAAGGCCGAGGTCCCGAAGCTACCGCTCGGCACCAACCCCTTCCAGGCCGTCGTCCTGGTGGGCGAGGCGGCCGGCGAGTCGGACCCCTTCGCGAAGGACGCCGAGGAATTCCTCCGCGCGGCGGAACCGCCCGAGCACGACCGCTGGGGGCAGACGGAGGAACTGGCCCTGCGATGGTCGCCCTCCGCGTACCGGCGGATCAACAGGCTGACCCACGAGGTCAACAGCGCGGTCAGGGAACTCGTCGCGCGGCCCAGGCGCACCGGCGGCGAAGGCGGTGAGGCCCTGCGCAAGGCGTTGACCGTGCGGAAGCGGCCCAAGGCCAAGACGCCCACCGGGCCGGTGGTGCCGGTGCTCGACGGGCTCGACGCGACGATCGGCGACGACGGGGAGTGGCGGATCACCGCCGAGATCGGCATCCCACGCGGCGACGAGATCACGCCGATGGTGCCGGTCGCCCAACTGGACGTGCGCTCCGGGGGGCGACCCAAGCTGGACTGGGCGGAACTCGTGGCCGTCGAGGGCTGTGAGGTGGCGGACGGGATCCTCCGCTTCACACCCGGCGCCCGACGGGCGAGGTTTCGGGGGGCCACCGACGTCACGAGCCACCCCGTCAGGACCGCTCTCACCCGCCTCGTCGTCGAACTCCGCGCCGGCAAGGGGGAGTGAGACGTGAAGATCTACCCGTACAAGCGCCTCAACCGGCCGGTCACGCTCCGGGTGACCTCGGTGTCCCTCAAACTCTCCGACGGCACCCGCGACCCCTTGGAGACCAGCGCGTACTCGACACAGCAACAGGCCGTCGCGCTCGCCGTCGCGGGACACACCGACTGGGTGAGTGCCACGATCGGCCTCTCGGCGACGCTGCCGCCCGGGGCGAACGCCCCGGACGCGGGCTGGTCCGATCTGCGGGTCCTCGCTGTCCTGACGGACGGCGAGACCAATGTCCGTACGTCCAGGGACCTCGTGCGGGACACGGACGAGGGCCGTGACTGGTCGGGCTCCATGGACGTGTTCCGTGACGATCATCTCGGACGCGCCTCCCTCGCCGTGCACGCCGTCGGCACGGTGGGCGGGGTCCCCGGACGGTCGATCGCCGAGACCGACCGGAACTGGATCGTCGACACCCTCTCCGCGGAGCCGGTGCACGGGCTCCGACTGGACGTCCAGAAAGCCTCGTTCACCAAGAGTTCCCGGGAGTCGCTACGGGCCTGCGCCGACGCGCCCTGGATCGTCGACGTCTCGGCCCGGGTCCCCACCGTGTTCGTGAACACCGACGTCGAGGGGATCGACGGACTGTTGAACAGCCGAGGCTCCGGCGTGGACAGCAAGGTGCGCGACCTCCTGGTCGCCCAGATGGCCACCGACGTCTGGACGGCGGTCTTCCACGGCGCGATCGGAGATCTGGAGGTGGAACCGGGAGGCGCCCCGGTCTTCCCGACCGACTGGCAGGGCGAGGTGCTGAGGGAGATGCTTCCGGACGTGGTGCCCGGCGTGCACGTCGAGGAGGCCCTGCGGCAGGTGCATCGCCGGCGCACCGGAGAATCGGGGTGGGTGGAACTCCAGACCCGCGTCCACTACGCGGCCGTCCGTCGGGCCGACACCAACAAGGCACTCACCTACGCCATCCGCAGCCTCGAACAACTGAACAAGGAGGTGTGACGTGATCACCTCACCGGACCATGTACCGGAGCGCCTGGCACTGCTCGACAACTCGGCCGTCGACCCGTTCCTCACCGAGGAACTGCTCAGGGGCGAACAGGTGCACGGCGGCATCGACCTGGCCAAGGTCGTCGAACCGCTCCCCGAGGACGACGCCAGATGGTCGGTCGAGCCCCTCCGAAGCCTGGTGGACGACGCCATGTTCGCGTTCCGGGACAACCGCACCGGCGCCGACGCCTGGCTCGCGCCACGGCTCCACGCCACCCTCCGCCTGACCCGGCGGGAAGCCGCGGACAAGCGCCGGTGGAACCACCTCGCCCTGGCGGTGGCCCCCGACTACGTCGCCTGGCGTCATCTGTCGGAGCCGACGGCGAAGAAGCCCGAGAAAAGCATCCCCGCGGAACGTTTCCGGGGCCCCGCGGACCGGCAGTGCTTCTCCCGACTGTGGTGGGCGGCCGAACTCTATCGGAACGGGCCCGACTACGGACCGGCCGAGGCCGCCTGCGGCAACCAGGACCTCATCCACACCGTTCTCCGGATGGATCTGATCGACCACCGTCCGACCGCCCAGGCCCTGGTCCGCCTCCTGACGAGCGGGAAGGCCGGCAAGGGGCGGGAGATGAACGGCCTCAGCATCGCGATCAACGCGGCCGGCGCGACGCTGATCTACGACGTCCTGGCACCGGACGAGCCCCGGGACCCCGCCCGCCTGCGGGACTGGATCGCGGAAGCGGGTTCGGCGCCACCCGTCGGGCGGCACGCCCTCCCGACGGGTCCCGATGAGGACCCCGTTCCGGAGGGGTCCGTGGCCGCGCTCACCGACTACTTCGCGGAACTGTTCGAAACCGCGCCGATCCGGGGCAGGAAGAACACGGACTGACCGGGCACGGTCACTCGGAGGCGGGGACCGACTTCTGGTCCTCGGGGCGCGGGCACCTCGCGGTACAGGTGTCCGCCGCCCCGCAGCCGTGGCTGCGCAGCTTGGCCCGCTGCTCCTCCGTGGCCGGCTGCCAGGGCTTCCTCATGAGATCCGGGGTCGGCGCGGGAAGACCGAGCGCGGCGCTGAGCAGATGCGCGCCGAACAGGGGCGGAACGGCGTTGCCCACCTGCTGGGCCTGTGCCGTGCCCGACCATGGATAGTCCGGTGGGAAGCTCTGCAACATGCCCGCCTCGTTCATGCTGAACCGGGCGCCCTCTCGGACGACTTTCTCGTCGAGGTGCTCGAAGACCACGAAACGGGAGATGCGGCCGGTGACGGTGGCGGCGGGCTGCCGGTCGGTCCGCACACCGCGCCGCCCGGGAATTCCGGAGCTGCCGTAGTTCGAGCGGACCAGGAAGGGGGTGGCGCGACCCGCGTGCGTTCCCACCCGGGCGGCGAGGACCTCGCCCATCGACACCCAGGGTCGCTTCTCGTCGGGGTCGGTCGTCCGGCGCTCCACGATCTCCGGTGTGCCGCCTTCGTCCGTGTCACCGTCGCAGAGGGTCGGCTGATGGGCCTCGGGCGGGCGATGGACCCGAAGCGCCGCGTCGTCGCTCCTGCGATTCCATTCCTTGGCCTCGTAGGCGTGGTGGCTCGGTGGGGGAAGCGCGGGCCCGCCGAGCCCCACACGCCGGGCGATCAGCACCGCGCGGCGTCGCGTCTGCGGCACCCCGTAGGTCTCGGTGTCGAGCACGTCGACGACGACCTCGTACCTGGTGCCGTCGGGGAGACCGGTCTCCTCCAGCACCTTCTCGTAGTGATCCCAGAGCCCGACGACAGCGGGGACCTGTTCCAGGACGATGACGTCGTACGGGCGACGTCCCCGGTTCTGACTCCTGGTCGCCTGGATCGCGTACCGGAGGGGTTCGAGGACCAGCGCGGTGCGCGGATCGCTGAGGGACTTCAGATCCTTGTCGATCGCCCTGTCGGGGTCGCCCGCCATCAGACGTTCGATGTACTTCTTGACCTCGTCCAGGGCCTTGCGGCCGGCGCCCTTCCCGGCCACCGAGTACGTCTGGCACGGCGGGCCACCGGCGAGCACGTTGATCTCCGGCGGCAGCGACTCGAAGGAGTCCCTGCGCACCGCGCTCACATCGGCGTGGAGAGTGTCCAGCCCGGCCGCGTACCGCGTCAGACACGCGCTCCTGTCCCACTCGATGCCCAGACTGGGGATGGCGAGCGCGTGCCCGGCGACGTCCAGTCCTCCGGGTCCCGCGAAGAGATCCAGGACAAAGGGTTTGTCAAGGACGGACTGGTGAGACGCC
Organism: Streptomyces sp. NPDC059477; assembly: GCF_042749375.1. Lineage (NCBI taxonomy): Bacteria > Bacillati > Actinomycetota > Actinomycetes > Kitasatosporales > Streptomycetaceae > Streptomyces > Streptomyces sp. NPDC059477. The sequence goes on from NZ_JBHYUG010000001.1 coordinate 204,276, forward strand.
GTGCTGGTCATGGGGCGGAAGTCTAGCTATCGGCCGAGTGCGCCGGACCCCCGTCGAGGGCTTCGGCGACGGCCAGCCCCAGGACCTTGCCGACGGGTGGTGGCGTCGCCTGCCCGATCTGGCGGTACCGGGCCGTCTTGCGCCCGGACACCACCCATGAATCGGGAAAGCCCTGCAACAGCGCCGCCTGTTCGGTTGTGATCTTCGCCATGCCGCTCCTGCCGAGCGCGGGGTCCCACACGAAGTCCGGGCCGGGCACCTCGTCCCCCACCGTGTGCCCGTCGACGCCCATGGTCGCCCATTTGCGCTTGGCGCCGGTCGGGCCCAGGTCGGCGCCGCCCCGGTTCTTCGAGCCGCCGACCAGCGTCGGAGCCGGTTGATCGGCCTGGGCGGCCCAGCGGGCGGCGTCCCGCCAACCGCGTGCGGCCATGGACGGTCCCAGGGAGGCGCCCACGGTCGCCGGCTCCCGCACGGAGGGCGCCGGTGGCTCGAACCCCCTGGCCCACCGCCGCTCGACGGCCACCAGGACGCCCTGCTTGCGGTTCTGCGGTACGCCGAAGTCGACGGCGTTCATGACGAACCAGCTGAACTCGTACCCCAGATGGGCCAGCTCCTCCCGCGCGAAGTCGCGGAACGCCTGGTAGGCGTCCGAGTGGGCGAGCCCGGGAACGTTCTCGATGAGCACCGCCCGGGGCCTGATCGCGTGGACGAGATAGACGGTGGCCTCCAGCAGCCGCTCTTCCACGCGCGAGTCCGGTCGTCCGACGGTCGCACTCGACTTCACACGGGGCAGGCCGGCCGCGAGCAGATCCACGTCGTAGGTCTCGGGGTGCTCGCTCGGGTCGAAGTCCAGCAGATCGGTGTGCAGCACGTTCCACCCGGGCCGATTGGTCCGCAGTGTCGTGACGGACTGCTCGTCGTCGTCCAGCAGCAGGCGCGGCTCGAACCCCGCCTGCTCCAGCCCGAGGGCGAGTCCCCCCACCCCGGAGCACACATCCACGAAGGTCGGTGCTTTCATGCCTCTCTCCCCCTGTTCCGTTCCGTCCGACGGCGCTCCACGACGGCCGCCACCCGTACGGCCACTTCCTCGGGATCCTCGTGCTCCCAGAACCGCAGCACGACCCACCCCCCGTCGATCAGATGCTCCGTCGTCTCCCGATCGCGGGCCATGTTCCGGTCCAGTTTGTCGCGCCACCACTGTGCGTTGGACTTCGGTCGGGTGGCGTGCAGGGGGCAGCCGTGCCAGAAGCAGCCGTCGACCAGGACCGCGACCTTCACCCCGGTGAAGGCCACGTCGATCCGGCGTCGGGGCATGCCCGGCACCGGGTACTCCACGCGGTAGCGCAGGCCGGCCGCGTGCAGCAGTCGTCGCACCGCCAGCTCGGCCCCGGTGTCCTTGCTGGGCTGCTTGGACATGCGTGCGGAGACGAGGGGGGAGGAAGGGCTGGGTCTCGCGTGGGTCAAGGTCGTCGCGCCTCAGGAACGGGTGTCGTCGCGGTCGATGGTGATCGCATCCTGCCGGCCCGAGTCGATCGTCCGGAATCGCACCAGCGGACTGCCGGGCGGCACCGACGACATCGGGGCGACGAAGGAGAAGGCCATGACGAGGTCGGCGGGGTCCACCGACCCGTCGGGGGACAGCCGGGGATCCGCCTCCACCACCGGGTAGATCAGCAGCGCGCCGCGGCCGGGGCGGACGTGCTCCTCGACGGCGGTGTTCCCGGGCGTCGGGGACGCGCCCGCGACCCGCAGGGCGGTGGAGCGATGCTTGGGTTCGCTGATCGCACCGAACAACGGGCCCCGACGGCGGGCGCGGCGGGCCAGGGTGAACGGGGCGTGCCCGAGGACGCGGGCCTCGCGTCGCCTCGCGGAGGTCTGGAGCGGCGTGAACACGAACCAGTCGTCGATCGTGGCCGGCGTGTGCCCGGCTCGGAGCAGGAACTCCAGATGGGGTGAGAACTGGCTCGGGGCGGACCACCGCAGATCGCACAGCACCCTCGTCAGGGTGTCGTGGGAGACGGTCCCCACCCGGGCCTCGAAGCCGGCTCCGTCGCCGACCGCCAGTCGTACCGGATCCGGGCCCAGCGCGGCGAGCACGGGCTCCCAGCAGGTCACGTTGTGGGCCAGCCCCGCGGGGGTGTCCGGGTACGCGGTCGGCTCCACCCAGGTTCCGGGCGACCGCATCTCCACCAGCTCCGCGTTGAACATCTTGTTCCGCGCCGACGGCTTCACCCACGGCAGATGCTGCGCCACCAGCGGGGGGATCTGCGCGGGTGTCACCTGCGGGCGGCCGTCGACCAGCGGCGCGTACCGGGTCAGCTCCTCGCGGAACAGCTCCTCGTCCCGGCAGATCGCCTCGAACGCCTCGTACAGATCGACCGTCCTGGCGTTGCGCCCGCGCCCGACGGTCTCCTCACGGCCGAGGTAGAGGCGCACGAGGTCGCGGTAGCCGGGGCGGAAGCCGAACCAGCGGCCCATCTGCATCAGGGTGTCGGCCTGCTGCGTCGTACGGCGGTAGTACGTGATCGTCAGCCCCTCGACGGTGAAGCCACGGGACAGTTTGGTGCCGCCGACCAGGATCTTCCAGACGTTCGGGGTGCGGTCGAAGTCGAGGTCGGGCTGGGCGTAGTCCAGCTCGCGGTCGCCGTTGACCACGATCACCGGGCCGCCGCCCCTGTTGATCAGCCGGCGGGCCTCGGCGACGTACGGTTTCAGGTCCGCGTACGACGCGGGCACGGGGAGGGCCGGGTCCGCGTGCCCGCGGAAGTCCCGCTCGAACAGGGACGCCAGACGGGTGTGGCCGGCCGGGCCCGTGTACGCGGCGTCGCGCCACATGGTGCCGATGCGGGCGGCGAGCGCGGCGTGCTCGCTCATGCGGACCGACTCGTGCACCAGCATCGTGTGGTGGCGGAAGGGCCCCTCGGGGACCCCCTGGTGGGCGCGGTGGAGCTTCAGCGCGCCGGTGAGGACGAAGGCGTCGAGAGCCTCCTGGAGACGGTCGCCCGTCGTGTCGTAGATGCCTCGGACGTGCCTCCTCTCCGCCTCGCCCGCGCCGACCGTGTCCAGGTCGTGGAAGTCCTGCACGCCCATGTAGCCGGAAGGACGGGCCAGGGAGATCAGGAAGTCGCGGGGGAAGATGTCCGCCTCGTCGCCCGGATCGACGAAGACATTGGCGAACGGGGTCGCCGTGTAGCCGACGTACTGGGCGCGGGGCAGCAGTTCGAGGAGCCTGCTGATCTGGCGGTTGATCGCGCTGCGGCCGACCGTGTCGGCCTCCCACTTCTTCGGGTCCGTCGTGTTCACCGACGCCTGGTCGGACTCGTCGTCGATGATCAGGGCCGGTGTCTCGCGGAGGATGGGGCCCATCTTCCGCAGGTCCCTGACCAGCTTCTCCAGCACCGACATGTTCTTCTTCACGACCATGATCCGGGCGCGCGCGGCGTGCAGGTTCGCGGGGTCGTGGAGCGGTCGGGTGCGGTCGGGCTTCTCGAACTCCAGGGCGCTGATGCCGCGTTCCAGGGCCATGTAGTCACGGTCGCGGGACGTCAGACGTTCGATGTCGAAGGCGCCGAGCGTGGAGGGCCGGGCGCCGAACGAGACGAACTTCCCCGGCCAGTCCTCGTCGTCCTGGTAGTCGATGTCCACGAGGGCGTCGGGGTCGTCCGGGTCGGTGGCGCCCAGGATGTTCTCCCGGCCGATCAGCTCCATGTCCAGCCGGCGCTGTGTCTGGCCGCGCAGCAGGTTCAGGGTGCCGCCCAGGACGATCACCAGCCGGTAGCCCGCGTCGATGGCCTTGGCGATGACGCCGGTGAAGTTGGCGGTCTTGCCGGACTGCACATAGCCGACGACGAGTCCGCGCGCGCCGTAGGGCTCCACCCGGGTGGGGTCCGCGAGCCGTTCGACGACGGCGTGGGCGGCCTCGTCCAGTCCGGAGATCGCCGTGTCGCTCCATCCCTTGCGGCGCAACAGCCGTTCGTAGGACGGCCAGTAGAACGAGCGGTTCGCCGCCGTCTCCCGGGTGTACCAGGGCTGGAACTCGCGGCTGATGGTGACCGTGCCCGGTTCCCGGTGGACGGGGACGGCGTCGTCCAGTGCCTTGCGCAGATCGCCGTCGAAGGCGAGTCGGTCGTAGACCTCCGTGCGGCGCTCGGGTGTCCGTGACGCCGTGGTGGACCACGTGGGGGAGTGTTCGAAGTCCCACGCGGTGAGCCTGCGTCGCCAGAGGGCGATCAGTTCGTCGTCGGCTCCCGCGGCCAGGACGCGGTCGAGGAAGCGGGACAGGTCGGGGTCGGTCGGCTCGTCGGCGTCGGAGAGGGCGAAGGCGAGCTTGGCGAAGTGCCGGGGTCCGCGCCGGCTCATCGCGTCGAGCGCCTCCCCGTGGAGGTCGGCGAGGTGGTCGGGGACGGGCGTGCTGTCGGCTGTCACGGCGACGGGGGCTCTTTCCGGTGTGCGGCGAGATGTCGGATGTGGGGCCCTAGCCCTCGGCGCGGGCCAGTTCGGCTCGTACCGCGGTGACGAGCACACTGTTCCACAGGGCGATCCGGTCGGTCTGGTTGGCCCAGACCCGCTCTTTCCGGAAGATCTCGTTGAGCATCAGGTAGAGCAGGCTCTTGAGGACCGGCGCGTCGTTCGAACCGCCTCGTCGGACGCCGTTGAAGGCCTGCCGGTAGTCCTTGTTGAGGACGACCCGGCGCTCCTTGTGGTCGATCGTGAAGAGCAGGTCGGCGGGGTCCGTGCCGTTCGGCGTGTCGAGCCGGGCCCAACTGAAGGTGATCGGCTCCTCACCGTCCAGTTGTGGCAGTTCGTCCCGGAGTGTCCGCCGCAGCTTGGGGTCGATGCCCTTGCCGGGCGGGATGACGGCGGTGCGTTTGACCTCGGTGCGGCGCCGGGCCGCCTCGCGATAGGTGGCCTCCGCCTCCTGGACGTAGGCGGCGAAGGTGTGGTCCGTCCCGGGGACCGTGGCCCGTTCGAGGCCGCGGGCGAAGGCCGGGGTGACCTGGACGCCGTCCTTCTTGACGGTGAGGGCGAACACGTCGTTGGGCTCGGGAGGCAGGTCCACCGCTATTCGGGCGAGGGCGAGATGACCCTCGGGGCTGCGGGTGTCGTTCCAGCCGCCCGCCTGGACGAGTCGGTCGTTGCGGTACAGGTAGAAGCCCTGGCGTTCGGCGAGCGCCCCGATGCCGCGGAAGGCGACCAGGGGTGATTTCGGCGGCCAGATGTGCGCGTGGAGCGCGACCTCGCCCACCCCTTCGACGGGAGCGGCGTACGTACGGGGGTAGCCGGCCCGACCCGGAACGCGGTAGCCGAACGGGTCGATGGGCTCCACGCCCCGGTGGTCCAGCTCCTCCCGGGTGTGGACGTCCTCCACGACGATGTCGACATGGAAGTCCGCCCGGCCGAGGAACCGGTGGAGATACAGGCCCAGGTGGGTCTCCAACCGCTCGATGGCGTCGTCGAGGTAGCGGTCGGTCTGGCCGTCCGTGATGGTCTCGAACGCGCGGACCCGGTCCCAGCGCACGACGGTGCCGTGCCAACCGATGACGCCGTCGTACCGGTCGACCAGGTTCTGGCAGTACCTCGCGTCGACGATGTCGCAGGTGAAGTCGGCCTGGGCGCGGGAGGTGAGCCAACGCCGGCCGGCGGAGGGGCTGCGCTTGGTCCGACTGATCACGGTGAGCGCGTCCGCGTGGGAGAGCGAGGCCGCCTTGAGCCCGGCGCCGAAGTGCCCCAGAGCGTCGACGGCGTACTCCTCGCGTCCGCCGACGGTCATCGCCGTGTCCAGGCCCGCCTCGTCCATGCCGTGGCCGTCGTCGACGACGAGCAGGGCGACCAGACGGTCCCGCCCGCCGCGCTCGCCGGTGTCCCGGACGAAGCTGACGACGATGTTGCGGGCCCGCGCGTCGATGGAGTTGTCGATCAGGTCGGCGATGGCGGCCTCGAAGCCGTACCCCTGGTGCGCCAGCGACGCGAACGATCTGCTCGTGGGAGGAAGCCGTTTGCTGCCGTCGGTGGGTACCTCGAACTGCCACTCGGAAGA
>NZ_JBHYUG010000001.1:210411-246935 GCF_042749375.1 Streptomyces sp. NPDC059477
GCCGTACCCCTGGTGCGCCAGCGACGCGAACGATCTGCTCGTGGGAGGAAGCCGTTTGCTGCCGTCGGTGGGTACCTCGAACTGCCACTCGGAAGACGGCTGGTAGGGGGGCATGCGCATTCCTCGCGGGGCCAGGACACGCCCCGGGCACGGGTGCGGGGCATGCGGTTTCGGCTGGTCGTTGACGACGTTAGCGTGCAGGAGTTGTGAAGGGACAAGAAATGACCGGTTCGGAACGAACGGCGGCGCGATCCGGAGGGGCGGCCGAGCAGGTGTCAGCCCCCCACCCCATGACATTCCCCATAGCCCTTCCCCGACCCGCACCAACACCCCACCCCCCGCCCCGGCGGCCAAGCCACCGCACGCCCCCGGGCCGCCAGGGTCGTGGCGTACTGCGGAAGGAGCGTCGGGTCGGAAGGGGACGTGGACTCCGAGGCGGCGAAGGCCTCGTAGGACGGGACCGTGCCCGTGACGATGCCGAGGTTGGGGGTGCCGGAGGCGGCGAGTTCGCGGAGGGAGGACTCTATGGTCGCGAGGTGGGTCCCGTGGGAGGGGTACTCCGACTCCAGGGCGGGGTACGCGGCGAGGAGTTCGGTCAGTTCGGGGGCCGGCCAGTGCAGGACGGCGACCGGGTACGGGCGGGACAGCGCCTCGCGGTAGGCGCCGAGTTCCGCGCGGAGGCGGGAGATCTCGGCCGCCAGCTCCGCCGGGTTGTCCGAGCCCAGGGACCAGACCCGCTTGGGGTCGTGCAGCTCGTCCAGGGTGATCGGCATCGAGTGCAGGCTGTCCGCCAGGACGTCCCAGTCGTCGTGCGGCAGGCCCAGCATGCGGCGGACCCGGTGCCGGCCGAAGAAGAGGGGGTGGGCGGCCACCGGAGGGTGCTCGGCGTCGGCCACCAGGGCCTTCACACCCTGCGTGAACGTCTCCTGCGCCGACTCCAGCTCGTCGTGCGACTCCAGGGACTCCGCGACGATCACCCACGCCGCCGGGTCCCCCGGGGCCGCCGCCCGCAGGCCCTCGATGATCGCCCTGGCCTCCGCCTCATGGCCGTACTCCCACAGGTTCGACGCCTTGAGCGCCCGTACCAGATGCGGGTTGTCCAGGGTGCCGTCGGCGGACAGCAGACGGTCGTAGAGGGCGGTCGCGGCGGGGCGGTCGCCGGACAGTTCGCGGTGGGCGGCGGCCCGCAGCAACAGGGCCTCGGCGTCCTCCGGGTACAGGTCGGCGGTTCGCTCCAGGCGGGCCGCCTCGGCAGGGTGGTCGACGTTCTCGGCAGGCGTGTCGGGGCGCATGGATGACACCGTACTGCCGAGGGGTGACATGGCGGGGGGCAGGTGCGGAAGGTGACCCGGGAGGGCATGCCCTTCGCTCCGTCCTCGGTCATCTCCCTCGCCATGTCACCTGCCTGGAGCGGGGGAGGAGGGGGGAGTGACTCCCCACCCACCCCGGCCCCGGCTCCAGCTCACCCCACCCCGCCCCATCCACCTCACCTCGCCAACGCCACCCCCACCGCCCCCATCCCCGCCAACCCCGCCGACACCACCAGCGCCAGGTCCGTCCCGCCCCCCGGGCTCGTCGCGACCGCGATGGTCACGGCCACGCCCGCGCACGAACCGACGTACCGGAACGTCTGCTGCGCGCCCGAGCCCATCGCCACCCGGGTCGCCGGCACCGACTCCACCGCCAGCAGCGGCAGCGCGGCGTTGAGCAGGCCGGTGCCGATGCCGCCGAGGACCAAGCCGGGGAGCAGCCGGGGCCAGGAGCCGGAGTCCAGGGCGCCGAGCATGGTCAGGACGCCCACCAGGTGCAGGGCGAAACCCAGGGCCAGTTGATGGCGGGGGGACACTCGGCCCGCGAGACGCCGGGTCTGCAACGCCACCACGAACGCCAGCCCCGCCCACACCAGGAACAGCCACGCCGTCGCCAGCGGCGACAGACCCAGGCCGCGTTGCAGCACCGTCGGCAGGTAACTGAACAGGCCGAGCACCGCCAGCCCCATGAACAGCCCCCCGGCGGACGACGCCAGGAAGCGCGGGCTGCGCAGCAGGGACAGGTCGATCATGGGGGCCCGCACCCGGCGTTCCACCCACCCGAACCCGCCCACCAGCACCACCGACGCCAGCAGCAGCCACCCCACCGGCGCCCGCAGCCAGCCGTCCCGGCCCAGCGTCAACGCCGCCACCAGCGCCACCAGCGCCAGCGCGAAGATCACCGCGCCCAGCAGATCAGGGCGCGCTCCCCTGGGCGAACGGGACTCCGTGAGCGTACGGGTGCCCAGTCCCGCCACCACCAGCGCCGCCGCGCCCAGCACCACGTACGCCCATCGCCAGTCGGGCAGCGAGCCGCTCAGCAGGGGGCTCAGCGCGATGCCGCCGCTCAGGGACGCGCCCCATATGCCCGTCGCCCGCACCCGGCCCCGGGGGTCCGGGAACGCGTGGGCGATCAGGCCCAGTGCGCTGGCCAGCACCGCCGCGCTCGCCGCGCCCTGCGCCACCCGCGCCAGCGTGAACTGCAAGGTCGTGGTCGTGAGCGCGCCGAGCGCCGTGGTCAGGCCGAGGCCCAGGGTGCCCAGCAGGAAGATCCGGCGGCGGCCGTAGTCGTCGGCGAGGGTGCCGGCGATCAGAAGGACCGCCGCGAGGCCGAGCGGGGTGCCGTTGAGCAGCCATGCCTGCGCGCTCGGCGTGGTGTGCAGCGCGGCGGCGGTGTCGGCGAGCGTCACCATCGGCGCCGTGTACGTCATCAGGGCCAGGGCGGTGGCGGCGCTGGTGACGGCGAGGGTGGCCCGGGGGGTCGGGGCGGCGGCCGGTGATGCCGTCGATGTCGACGCCCGCTCTAGGGTTCGTTCAGTGAACCTATGCATGGCGTGACCGTATCACTCGTAGGTTCGGTCATTGAACCAAGAGGAGGGAAATTGGCTACAGTGGGGTCATGGCTCTCGGCAAGGACTACGCCACCCAGCAGTGCACGATCGCCCGCGCCCTGGAGGCCGTCGGTGAGCGCTGGACCCTGCTGGTGATCCGCGACGCCCTCTACGGCGTCCGGCGCTACAACGACTTCCTCGTCCACCTCGGCATCCCCCGGGCCGTCCTCGCCGCCCGCCTCCAGGCGCTGACCGCGGACGGGATCCTGGAGAAGCGCCGCTACCAGCAGTCGCCGCCGCGCGACGAGTACGTTCTCACCGACCGCGGCATCGCCCTGTGGCCGGTCGTGCGCTCCCTCGGCCGCTGGGGCGTGGAGCACTACGACCAGCAGACCCTGCGCCTCTTCCGGCACGCCGCCTGCGGCACCGAACTCGGCTCGTACGGCGAATGTCCCGCCTGCGGAACTGTCGTGCCGGTCCCGGACGTTGAGATGGTGCCCGGCCCGGGACTGGACCCGGACCCGGCGGACCCTGTCGGCCGCGCCCTGCTCCAACCCAAGCGGCTGCTGGAGCCGATCGAGACGGCCCCGGTGTAGACGACGGCAGGAACACGAAGCGGACGACGGGAGAGGGAGGAGGGGTCGGTGCAGCTCATTCGGGTCATCCATGCCATCCGTATTCGGGTCATTCGGGCCATTGATGTCACCCGTCCCGTTCGTCGTCCTTCCGTCCTCGCCTCGCTTTCGCCGCTGCTTCTGCTCCTGCCGGTTCTCCCGCTCGTGCTGCCCGACGCCGGTGGGCTCTTCGCCACCGTCGCCCTCGCCGCCACCGCCACGGCCGGCTCCGCGCTCGCCGTCTGCGCGCTGGTCGGCGCGCGGTGCGCACCCGCCGTACCCCCGACCCGGGTGCGTACGGCCATACGGGACCGCAGACGCCGTACGGCCTTCCTGCCCCAGCGTGATCCCGACGCCAAGGGGCGTTCGCGTCCCAGAGCACCGGGTGCCGCCCTGCCGACGGCCGTCGTCGCGTAGGGCACACCTGCTCAGTTCCTGCTCACCACCCCTCCGTGCCCTCGCGCGGGTCGTCATGCCGCCCCACTCGCGACACGACCCAGACCCCCGGAGGGCTCACCCATGTCCGTTCTCGCACGCCTCGTCGAGCAGCTCGCCGAGCTGCTCCAGCCCCTGTTCGACGCCTCGGCGGCGGCTGCCGCGATCATCCTGATCACCCTCTTCGTACGGCTGCTGGTGCACCCGCTGTCCCGGGCCGCCGCCCGTGGCCAGAAGGCGCGGACGGCGTTGCAGCCGAAGATCGCCGAGCTGCGGAAGAAGCACCGGCGCGACCCCGAGCGCCTTCAGCGCGCGCTGCTCGCCCTGCACACGGAGGCGAAGGTGTCGCCGCTGGCCGGACTGCTTCCCGGACTGCTCCAGATCCCCGTCTTCTTCCTCCTCTACCACCTCTTCTCCAGCCCCTCCCTCGGCGGCGAGACCAATCAACTGCTCACCCACGAACTGCTGTCCGCGCCGCTCGGCGACCGCTGGTTCGACGCGCTGGCCGCGGACGGCGTCCTCGGCGGGGCGGGGCTCGTGTACGTGGGGCTGTTCGTGGTGGTGGCCGCGGTCGCCGGGTTCAGCTACGTACGCACCAAGCGGATGATGGCCGAAAGCTCCCCGCTGCCCGCGGGGGATGTGCCGGTGCCGGGGGTGGCCGCGATGACCAAGGTGATGCCCTTCCTGTCCTTCTTCACGCTGGTGACCGTCGCCGTCGTACCGCTGGCCGCCGCGCTGTACGTGGTCACCAGCACGACCTGGGGTGCCGTCGAACGGGCCGTGCTGTACCGCTGATCGGGCCGGCGGCCCATGCCCTTGGTCCAGTGGATGAACCAGGTATTGCGGAGGGGACCGGGAGCTTGGAGGATCGACCAGACCTCCGATGACCGACGACTGATGACCGATGAACGACGACCGATGAACGACGACCGCATGCGTCGGCGGAGTGCGCGCGATCGAGGGAGATGGTGACCATGAAGCTGCTGCGAGTCGGCACGGCCGGGGCGGAGCGGCCCGCGTTGCTCGACACCGGTGGGGTGTTGCGGGATCTGTCCGGGCTGGTGCCCGACATCGACGGGGCGCTCCTCGCCGACGAGGCCGCGCTCGGCCGGATCCGTGCCGCCGCCGACGCCGGTGAGCTGCCCGTGCTGGACGCGGACGGGCTGCGGATCGGGCCGCCGCTCGGGCGGATCGGCAAGATCGTGTGCATCGGGCTCAACTACCACGACCACGCCCGCGAGACGGGCGCCGAGCCGCCCACCGAGCCGGTGCTGTTCTTCAAGGCGCCGGACACGGTGGTCGGCCCGCAGGACACCGTGCTGGTGCCGCGCGGGTCGGTGAAGACCGACTGGGAGGTCGAACTGGCCGTGGTCATCGGACGTACGGCCCGTTATCTGGAGTCCACCGAGGAGGCGCTCGCGCATGTCGCGGGGTACGCGGTGGCGCACGACGTGTCCGAGCGGGAGTTCCAGATCGAGCGGGGCGGCACCTGGGACAAGGGCAAGAACTGCGAGACGTTCAATCCGCTCGGTCCCTGGCTGGTGACGGCCGACGAGGTGCCCGATCCGCAGGCGCTGTCGCTGCGGCTGTGGGTCAACGGGGAGTTGCAGCAGGACGGGTCCACGGCCGAGCAGATCTTCGGGGTGGCGGAGGTCGTGCGGTATCTGAGTCACTTCATGACGCTGTATCCCGGGGATGTGATCAATACCGGGACGCCCGCGGGGGTCGCGCTCGGGCGGCCCGAGCCGAAGCCGTATCTGCGGGACGGGGATGTGGTGGAGCTGGAGGTCGGGGGGTTGGGGCGGCAGCGGCAGGTGTTCCGCGACGCGTAAGCGCTCCGCTTCGGGTGCGTTATTGGGTGCGTGGTCGGGTGCGGGTTTGTGGGGGCTGGTCGCGCAGTTCCCCGCGCCCCTTCCTGCCTGCGTTCGTGTTGGCCGGCGTGACCAGTCGCGCCCTCTTACCGGCGTTCGTGTTGGCCGGTGCGATCAGTTGCCGCCTCGGCCTGGTCGGTCAGGAAGTGGTCCAGGGCCTCCACCACGAAGTTGTGGTCCTGTAGTTGGGGGAGGCCCGATACCGTCACCGCGCCGATCACGCCCACCTCTGCCACGGTGATCGGGAACGAGCCGCCGTGGGCCGCGTACTGGTCCGGGTCCAGGCGGGAGGACTCCTCGAACGTCGTGCCCTTGGCCCGGCAGCGCGCGCCCACCAGGTACGACGCCGAGCCGTACCGCTCCACCACCCGCCGCTTGCGGGCGATCCAGGCGTCGTTGTCCGGGGTGGCACCCGGCAGCGCGGCATGGAAGAGCTGCTGACCGGCCCGGTGGATGTCGATCGCGACCGGCGCCTGCCGCTCCCGGGCCAGCTCCACCAGCAGCGTGCCCAGCGCCCACGCGTCGTCGGCGGTGAAGGTACGGAAGACCAGGCGCCGTTCCTGTGCCTCCAGCTCCTCGACGCCCGGCGTCAGCTCCGGCGTGATCCTCGGGCCCGCCGAAGGCCTTGCGGAGGACTTGGCGGACGGCTTGGCGGAGGAGTGCGGGCGGTTGTGGGCGTGGGTCACAGTGTCACCGTCGATCCGTCTCGGGCCGAACGGCGGGCCGCCTCCAGGACATCGAGGGCGGCAGCCGCCTCCGGCGCGGTCACCGGGTTGGGGGCGCCGTCGCGCAGGGCGGCGGCGATGGCGGCGTAGTACGCGGGATAGTCGCCGGGGAGGGTCGGCTCGGGCCGGCCGCCGCCGGTCAGCGGGGACTCCCCGGAGCCGACCCGACCCCACAGGGCCTCCGGCTCCACGCCCCACGCGCCGCCCGCGTCGCCCGTACCGCCCGCGTCGCCCGTACCGCCCGGGCGTCTGCCCTCCCGCAGATCCGCCTCCTGCGGGTCGAGGCCGTACTTCACATAGCCCGCCGCCGAGCCCAGCACCCGGAAACGCGGGCCGAGCTGGGCCGTCGTCGCGGTCGCGTAGAGGTGGGAGCGGACCCCGCCGGTATGGGTCAGCGCGATGAAGGTGTCATCGTCCGTACGCGCCCCCGGGCGCCGGATGTCCGACTCCGCGTACACCGACGCGACCGGGCCGAACAGCACCAGCGCCTGATCGACGAGATGGCTGCCGAGGTCGTACAGCAGACCTCCGATCTCCGCCGGGTCGCCCGACTCCCGCCAGCCGCCCTTCAGCTGCGGGCGCCAGCGCTCGAAACGGGACTCGAAGCGCCAGACCTCGCCCAGCTCGCCCTCCGCCAGCAGCTTGCGCAGCGTGCGGAAGTCGTTGTCCCAGCGGCGGTTCTGGAAGACGGACAGGAGCAGACCGCGCTCGTCCGCCAGCGCCGCCAGCCCGCGCGCCTCCGCCGCCGTACCGGCGACCGGCTTGTCCACCACGACCGGCAGGCCCGCCTTCAGGGCGGCGGTGGCCAGCGGCACATGGGTGCGGTTCGGCGAGGCCAGGACGATCAGATCCAGCTCGTCGGCGCGGCCGAACAGCTCGTCCACGGTACGCAGGGTCCGTACGCCCGGGAACTTCGCGCGAGCCTGCTCCTGCCGCTCCGGGCTGGAGGTGACCACCGTGTCCAGGACCAGCCCCTTGGTCGCGGCGATCAGCGGGGCGTGGAAGACGGAGCCCGCGAGGCCGTAGCCGACGAGACCCACGCGAAGAGGCGTGCCAGGCGTACCAGTCATGCCGTCCACTTTGGCAACGCTGTTGCCAAAGTGCAAGCGCTGGGGAGAATGGGGCGGTGAACGACGGCAGGACGGTGACCACGATGGACGGCGCGAACGGACTCGGCGGCGCGGGAGTCAACCTCCCCGCCCTGCGCAGCCACAACACCGCCCTCGTCCTCGACCTGCTGCGCACGGCCGGCACCGACGGCATGACCCGCATCAAACTCGCCGAACGCACCGGCCTCACCCCCCAGGCCGTCAGTAAGATCACCGCCCGGCTGCGCGCGGACGGCCTCGCCGCCGAGGCCGGGCACCGCCGCTCGACCGGCGGCAAACCGCGCACGGTCCTGCGGCTGGTGCCCGGCGCCGGGCACGCCGTCGGCGTCCACCTCGACCGCGACGCCCTGCGCGCCGTCCTCGTCGACCTCACCGGAACCGTGGTCGGCGAGACCTCCTGCCCGGTGGACCTGGGCGCGGGCGCGCAGGCGGTGGTCCCGGCGGTGGAGCGGATCGTGGCGGAGGTGACCGGAGAGAGCGCGGGCGAAACCCCGGGTACCGGCCGGGGCATGGGGCTGGTGGGGGTCGGCGTCGCCCTGCCCGGCCCGCTCGACCACGCCCGTGGCATCCTGCACCGCGTCACCGGCTTCCCCGAGTGGGACGGTTACCCGCTGCGCGCCGCCCTCACCGAACGCCTCGGCGCACCGGTCGTCGTGGACAAGGACACCAACGCGGCGGCCCTCCACCTCGCCGTGCACACCACGGCCCGCTCCTTCGCCTACCTCCATCTCGGTACGGGCCTCGGTGCCGGACTCGTCCTCGGCGGCGCCGTGCACCGGGGCGCGCGTACCGGCGCCGGGGAGTTCGGGCACCAGGTCCTCCAGCTCGACGGCCCGCCCTGCACCTGCGGCGACCGGGGCTGCGTCGAGGCCCTGTGCCTGGCGGCGGTCGCCCGCGACGACCTGGCCGGGGCGGCCCGGGTGCTCGGCGCCGGCGCCGCGAACCTCGTCGCGCTCCTCGACATCGACCTCGTCCTGCTCGGCGGCCGGACGGTCACGGCCGCCGGGGACATCTTCGTACGGGGAGTGGCGGACGTCCTCGACGCCCGTGCCCGGCGGGAGAGCCGGGGGGACACCGCCGTACCCGTACGGCTCGCGCCCGGCGGGGAGCGGGGGATCGCGGAGGGGGCGGCACAGCTCCTGCTGGCCCCGGTGTTCGGACGGGCGGACGGGTGACCGGGGCGGCGACCGGGGTGATGGGGGGGGAGTGACCGGTGAGAGAGCCGGCCGGGCGTTGCCGAGCAGCCCCCGCTGGTCCGCCCGGTGGAATTCCGCTGCGCTGATCGAGCGGCGCCCGCCGGTCCGCCGGAGTGGCGGCCCGGCCCCGCCACCTCCCCCCGTCATGTCATGTGTTCATGCGACTGGTCACCCCCGCCGCCCTCTGTCTCGCCGCCGTTGCCGTCCTGTTCCCCGCTCCCCCCACCCGCGCCGCCGACCCCGCCCCCGTCTGCGGCGACCCCGGCGGCCGTGACTTCCCCCTCACCACCCGCATCCACGGCGGCCCCGACTCCTACGCCGCCGGGGGCGGCCCCGGGACCTGGTACGTCGATGTCACCAACACCACCGACCGCGCCTGCTCCGGCATCCACCCGGTCGTCGTCCTCGTAGACGAGGAACGGAAACTGACGGCGGCCCAGCCACGGCTGGAGTTCTCCGACGGCCGGCGAGCGCACACCGTACGGTTCGAGACGACCGACGCGGACGAACTGGTCGCCCCCTTCGAGGCCCGGGACTTCGCCGGACTGTCGGTCGGGGCCGGGCGTACGGCCCGGGTGACGGTACGGCTGTCGGTCACCGCCGACACCGCCCCCAACGACATCACCGCCACCGCCGCCGTCGTACAGCGCCGGAAGGACGACGGCGACTGGGTGGGCCAGTCGAACCCGTACCGGTTCCAGGTGGTGCGTGCGGGGGAGACGCCGGACAGCGGGGCCGGTGCCGGCCCCGGGACACCCCCCAGCCCCGCTCCCACCGCCTCCCCCGGCACCCGCACCACCCTCGCCGACGAACTCGCCAGCACCGGCCTCGGCACCCCGGGCCAGGCCCTCGCCCTCGCCCTGGCCTGCGCCGCCGGCGGCTCCGCGCTGGTGCTCGCCCGCAGGCGGCGCTGACCCTCCAGACGGGTACCCGGTGATCGACGGGGTCCGGATCATCACTTCCTGATTACCCTGGGGGCGTCGGTACGGCGTGGTTCCGGCGCCCCCGCTCAGGCACGTCCCGCCCAGGGACGTTACGCACCAGGAGTGATCGACCCACATGGCAGACCGCAAGCCCATCGCGTCCTGGCTCACCGACATGGACGGAGTGCTGATCCACGAGGGGGTGCCGATCCCCGGCGCCGACGCCTTCATCAAGAAGCTCCGCGAGTCGGGCAAGCCCTTCCTGGTCCTCACCAACAACTCCATCTACACGGCCCGTGATCTGCACGCCCGGCTCACCCGCATGGGCCTGGACGTGCCGGTGGAGAACATCTGGACCTCCGCGCTCGCCACCGCCGAGTTCCTGGACGACCAGCGGCCCGGCGGCTCCGCGTACGTCATCGGCGAGGCGGGCCTGACCACGGCCCTGCACGACATCGGGTACATCCTCACCGACCACGAGCCCGACTACGTGGTCCTCGGCGAGACCCGTACCTACTCCTTCGAGGCCATGACCAAGGCGGTCCGGCTGATCAACGACGGGGCCCGGTTCATCTGCACCAACCCGGACGAGACCGGCCCGTCCGCCGAGGGCCCGCTCCCGGCGACCGGCGCGGTGGCCGCGCTGATCACCAAGGCGACCGGCAAGCAGCCGTACTTCGCGGGCAAGCCCAACCCGCTGATGATGCGCACCGGCCTCAACGCCATCGGCGCCCACTCCGAGACCAGCGCGATGATCGGCGACCGGATGGACACCGACGTCCTCGCGGGCATCGAGGCCGGGATGCGGACCTTCCTGGTGCTGACCGGTCTGACCCGGCCGCACCAGATCGAGGAATTCCCCTACCGCCCGTCGCAGGTCGTGGAGTCCATCGCGGACCTGGTGGACCTGATCTGACCGGCGCCCGCGCCGCCCGTCGAAACCTCCGGACGCCCGGAAACAACCCGTTCGGAGCAGCCGGACCCCGCGCGGGGATGCGTGGTCCGGCCGACCGGGGGAGTCTCCAGATATCTGGAGGTTCACGATGGGTTCCCTGCACATCACGCTATGTACCGGACTCCTGACCGCTGTCACCGCCCTCGCCCCGCTCACCGCGCACGCCGCCGAAGGCACCGGCGGAACCGTCTCCGTCAGCCCCGAGAGCCCGGCCCCGGGCGGCGACATCGCGCTGCGGCTCACCGGCTGCGACGGCGGCACGGCCACCGCGGTCTCGGCGGCGTTCGTCTCGGAGGCCAGGCTCACCGGCTCCGGCGGCACGGTCACCGGCGAGACCCGGATCCGCACCTCGCTGAAGATCGGCGCGTACGCCGTACAGATCACCTGCGGCGACCGCACGGCCAGGGGCAACATCCAGGTGGCAGAACACAGAACCGGCACCGACTCCGGCACCGACTCCGGCACCGACTCCGGCACCGGCACCGGCACCGGCACCGGCACCGATACCGACCCGGCCACCGCCCCTCACCCCTCCACACCCCCCTCACCCACCGCCCCCGTCCGCGCGGGCGGCGGTGGCGCCTCGGCCCACCTCACCCCCACCGCCGCCGACGCCGACCGCGAGGGCCCCGGCACCGCCCACGCCATCACCGGTCTGCTGCTGGCCGGGGCCGCCGCCGTGGCCGTCATCCTGCGCGGCGCTCGCAAGAGCCGCCGGACCCGGTGAGACGGCCCGACCATGACCGAACGTGACCACGCCCCCGGCACCGGGCGGCTGCTGACCGGTGTGGCCTGGGCGCTGCTGCTGCTCGGGCTGTGGCTGTGGGGCCGCGAGGTGACCGACCTGCGCGAGGGCATATCCGCCCCCACCACCGGCGATGTGGCCGCCGTGGGCCGCCCCGCCCAGGCCGAACTGCCCCCACCCGCCCCACCCCTCGCCGACGCGGGCCCGCAACGCCTCGACATCCCCGGCATCGGCGTCCAGGCCCCCGTCGTCGCCCGCGGCCTGGACCGGGCGGGCGCCATCGACCCACCGCCCTACGACCAGGCCGGCACCGTCGGCTGGTACGCGGCCGGCGCCAAGCCCGGCGCCGCGGGCACCGCCCTGATGGTGGGCCATGTCGACACCGAGACCCGCCCCGCCGTCTTCTACAAGGTCAGCACCCTGCAACCCGGCGCACGGATCAGGGTGGTCCGCGACGACGGCAGGGTCGCCGAGTTCACCGTCGACGACGTCCAGGTCCTCACCCGCGACGACTTCGACGCCCAGCGCGCGTACGGCCCCCGCGAGTCGGGCCGCGCCGAACTCCGCCTGATCACCTGCGGCGGCACCTTCGACCGTACGACCCGCAGCTACACGGCGAACGTGATCGTGTCGGCGTACCTGACGAGCACGGCCCGCTGACCCCCCCTCCCCGTAACAGCTCCGGGACAGCCGCCATCGGCGCCCTCGTGGCCGTGCCGGGACGTATGTCAGGATTGAGCACACGAGAAGTCACCCAAGGGGGAGCTGGATGTACGGCAGCAGGGGGGCGGGGCGACTGCGCGCGCCCGCGGCGGCGCTGGGGGCGGCGCTGCTGATAGCGGGTTGCTCGTCGGGGGACGACGGTGACGAGCCGGACTCGGGGATCTCACAACAGCCCAAGGGCGCCGACCCGTTCTGGGTCAACCCGGACAGCAACGCGGCGGACCAGGTCGCGGCCTACGAGAAGGACGGCAAGCAGGCCGAGGCGGACGAGATCCGCAAGATCGCGGAGTACCCGACCGGCGAGTGGATCAGCCCGGAGAGCCCCGAGGACCAGGCCCGCGGCTTCACCGAGGCCGCCGCGGCGGCCGACCGCACGGCGCTGCTGGTCCTCTACAACATCCCGCACCGCGACTGCGGCCAGTACTCGGGCGGCGGCGCGGCCGACGGCAACGCCTACCGCTCCTGGATCGACGGCGTGGCCGCGGGCATCGAGTCGCGCGCGGCGACGGTCGTCCTGGAACCCGACGCGGTACTGCACCTGGTCGACGGCTGCACGCCGGGCGAGTTCCACGAGGAGCGCTACGACCTCCTCAAGTACGCCATCGACAAGCTCGGGAACCTGCCCGCCACCCAGGTCTACCTGGACGCGGGCAACGCGGGCTGGGGCAACCCGGAGCAGATCTTCGACCCCCTGAACCGGGCCGGTGTCGCCCAGGCCGACGGCTTCTCGGTGAACGTCTCGAACTTCTACACCACCGACGACTCCATCGCCTACGGCAAGGAACTCTCCGCGAAGATCGGCAACAAGCCCTTCGTCATCGACACCAGCCGCAACGGCAACGGCCCCTACACCGAGGGCGACCCCGGCGAACGCTGGTGCAACCCCCCCGGCCGCGCCCTGGGCGAAACCCCCACGACCAACACGGCCGACCCCCTGGTCGACGCCTACGTCTGGGTCAAACGCCCAGGAGAATCGGACGGCGAATGCAAGGACGGCCCCAAGGCGGGCGAATGGTGGCCCGACTACGCCTTGAAACTGGCAGAAGCCACAACGCCGTAAAGGGGCGCGGGGCTGTATCGATGTGCGGCTCCGCCGCGTGGGCGCGAGAAACCACAACGCTCCCGCAGGTAAAGAACAACCTGCGGGAGCGTTGTGGTACAGGCTACGGAACCTGGACCCACTGAGCCTCGCTAGGCGTCCCTTGATCATCCGTAACGAACAACATGTACCACCCCGCCTGCACCAGATTCCGATTCTCCGGCACGGTAACCGTCACCTCGTCCCCCGACACCTCCATGTCCAGGGCGATGGACCGCTGATCCACATCGGTGACATGCGTGGACGCACTGGGCCGAATCAACCGCGCCGACTCCAAGGAAGACGCGTGCTGGGACGTGAACGTCCCCGATTCCCCCCGCTCGATGGTGTCCGGCCCCCCGGACAGCGTCGGCTGCGCCCCCTGGAAGAGATACGGCGGCGTATAGATCTCGATCCGCTGCTCGAACTCACCCGGCTTGGTGTTCGCCTTGTCCGCGTAGAGCGAGTCGGACCCGAAGAACATCACCCGCCCGTCCGGCAGCAGAATCGACCCGGAGTGATAGTTGCGCCCCACCAGCGGATCGGCGACCCGTTCCATCGAATTCGTCTCGGCGTCGTACATATGCGCCTGGAGGATGTTGGAGTCCCCGCGCCCGCGATAGTCCTCGGATCCGCCCGAGATGAGGACGGAGTCATCCGGCAGCACGGACGCCATCGGATACCGCGTCCCCTTCTCCAGCGACGGCCCGTCCACGAACTTCGGATCGTCGGCACTCAGGTCGGCGATCCGGGTCTTCTCGCTGGACAGCTGCGACTCACCGACCCCGCCGCCGCCGATCACCATGTACTTCTCGTCCTGCGCGGGCGGCAGCAGCACACTGTTCGCGGTCTCCAGCATGTTCGCGTCGCTCATGCCGGGCACCTCGGTGAACTCGTTGGTCTCCACGTCCCAGATACCGGGATCGCGCCCCACGTCGTCCGGCCCGTACCCGGCGTTCGCCCCCGAGTAGAAGATCTTCCCGTTCTGCATCAGGAACAGCGCGGGATAGGTCGGGAACTGCCGTACTTCCTCGGTGTACTCCCAGGTCTGGGTCTCGGGGTCGTAGACCTCGTTCTTGCCCGGGACCAGCTGCCCGATGTCATCGAGCCCGGAGACACTCAGCACCTTTCCGTCGCTCAGCGTGGTGAGCGTCGGATACCAGCGTGCCTCGTTCATCGGATCGACCTTGATGTACTTCTCGGCGATCGGATCGAACTCGTACGCGTCCCGGATGCCCTGGAAATCCTTCTTGTCCAGGGCGAGTTTCTCCGCGATGCCATACGTGTTGCGGGTGTCGGCGCCGCTGAGGCCCTGCACCCGGTAGTTGTCCTGGGTGCCGGTCTCGTACTCCGCGCCGGATTTCTGCGCCTCGACATAGATACGGCCGAGTCCGGGGTCGTTGCGCAGGAATTCCCCGGTCTCCGGGTCGAAGACCTTCTCGGCGCGCGGCACCAGCACCGGGTCCTTGGAGACGAACGTCTTGCCGTTCTCCTTGCCGGTGAACTTGGTGCCCGCGGGCAGCGTGATCGGCTTGTCCGGGTTCTCGTTGTGGACGACCATCAGGCCACCGGCCTTGGTGACATCGCCCTCAAGCTTCTCGTACCGCTTGGTGCCGCCGGCGATCAGCAGATTGCCATTGGCGAGCTGGGTGTGCCCGGTGCAGAACAGGTCGGTCGGGGTCGGCACCTTCTTGATGGTGTCCTTGACCGGGTCCCAGATCCGGGTGTCGAACTGCTTCGCGTCGAAATTGTCCTGGTCGTTGCCCGACCCGGCGACCAGCAGCACCTTTCCGGTCCGCAGCAGCGCCGCGTGAATGGTGTTCTGCTTGTACTCGTCGGGGAACTCGACGACCTCCCACTTGCCGTTCTCGGCTTTGTACTCGGGTCGGTTGATCTGGTACTGGTGGTATTTCTCCGAGCCGAAGCGGTAGAGCCACGGCCCGTTCATGCCGGCCAGCGCGAGTACCACCACCGTGCCGATCGCGAGTCGACGGGCGCGACGGCGGCCTCCACGGTCGTTCATTCCTTACGTCCCCCAAGTCCACCAAGGGCGATCTGCATGGTCTGGTCATTGCCCGCACCCGGGGCGCCCTGGCCACCCGGCGGCTGACCGGAAGCGGCCCAGCTGGGCCGCTGCTGCGGCGCGTGCGGTGTGTGCGCCGCGTGCTGCCCGGACCCCGGCGAACCCGGCGCCCCCGTGGGCAGCGGCTGCGGCTGGTACTGCTGATTCGTGCCCGGGGCGCCGGGCGCCCCCGACGCCGCGTCCTGCGGCCCTGCCCCCGGCCCGGGCGCGGCGGGCCGCTTCTTCGCCTCCCGCAGCGACCAGCGCCACGCGAAGATCGGCGTCGCGGTGATCAGCATGGCGAAGATCGCCCAGATGATCATCGCCGGGTGCGAGTGGCCGAAGGCGAAACCGGCGCCGATCGAGGCACCGAAGATCAGGATGAAGTACCAGTGGTAGCGGAAGGTCCCGAACCAGCGGTCCGGGCTCGCCGAATCGCCCTTGGGCGTCACCACGAACTTGCTCTTGCGCCGCAGCGCCGCGTCGATCAGCGCCTTCGCGTACAGCGGCGCCGACAGCGCGGACATCACCATGCCGGCCACCCCGCCGGAGCCCTCCGGCTCGTGCGGGGAGACATTGTGGCGGCGGTTCCAGACGTACAGGCCGATCTGGAGGGCGGAGGCGTTGCCGTACAGCATCAGCCAGACCACCGGGTCGATATTGACACCCGAGGCGCCCAGGCCCAGGAACAGCGCGCAGCTCAGCGCCGCCAGGATCCAGTTCAGGGCCGACATCGGATAGAAGATGATCATCATCGTGTAGTTGAAGAGCTTGCTCGGCGGCAGCGAGTACCAGCCCTTCCAGTACTGCTTGAGGATCGTCTCGTACGTCCCCCGTGACCAGCGCATCTGCTGGGTGAAGAAGTCCGTCCAGGCGCTCGGGCCCTCACCGACGGCGAGCACGTCCGGGGTGTAGACCGAGCGCCATTTGTTGCCGGTGGCCGGGTTCTTCGCGCGGTGGATCTCGAACCCGGTCGCCATGTCCTCGGTGATCGAGTCGTACAGCCCGCCGATCTGCTTCAGCGCCGTGATCCGCACCGCGTTGGAGGTGCCGACGAACATCGGGGCGCCGTACTTGTTCCCGGCGCGCTGGATCAGGGCGTGGAAGAGGAACTGCTGGGACTCGGCGGCCTTGGTGACGAAGGAGTCGTAGTTGCCGTACACCTGCGGGCCGATCACGAAGCCGATGTCCGGGTCGCGGAAGAAGCCGAGCATCCGCTCCAGATAGTTGGGCAGCGGTACGTGGTCGGTGTCGACGGAGGCGAAGAAGTCGTAGTCGCCGCCGTGCGCCTCCAGCCAGGCGTTGTAATTGCCGTGCTTGGTCTTGGCGCGGTGCGGGCCCTTCGTCCGGTTCCACTTGGCGATGCCCTTGCGGGAGAAGTGGTGCACGCCGAGCCGGGCGCACACCTCCTTCACGTCCGGGTCGTCGCCCTCGTCGAGCAGCCAGACATGCATCAGACCCCGGTGGCGCAGCTTGACGGCCGCCTCCAGGGTCTTGGTCACCATCTCCAGCGGCTCCTTGCCGGGCACGAAGGAGGTGAGGAAGGCGACTTTGGTGCCGGTCTCGGGCACCACCGGGACGGGGTCGCGCGCGACGAGGGTGGCGTGCGCGTTGGACAGCACGTTCATGCAGCGGAAGAACTCGATCAGACCGATCGAGACCAGCATCACGACATCGAGGGCGGGCAGGAAGTCGTAGGCCGGGTAGTCGCGTTCGGTCCAGTGCGCGGGCTGGAGCAGCCAGGCGAGCAGGACCACCGACAGCAGCGGCGCGGCGGCCAGCATCAGCGCCACGCGTATGCGGTGCGGCTCCTGGGAGATCAGCGACCGGTACTGCACCTTGTACGGCTTGTTCGGGTCGGGCTGGGTGAGGGGGCCCGCGAGCCGGCTGTAGTGCTCGTAGTCGTACCGGGGCAGGGTCTTCTTGATCCGGCGGAAGGCACCCGTGTTGCCGGTGCGATGCGACGGCA
This sequence comes from Streptomyces sp. NPDC059477, assembly GCF_042749375.1. Lineage (NCBI taxonomy): Bacteria > Bacillati > Actinomycetota > Actinomycetes > Kitasatosporales > Streptomycetaceae > Streptomyces > Streptomyces sp. NPDC059477. Next base: position 227,677 of record NZ_JBHYUG010000001.1, read on the forward strand.
CTCTGAGCTGAGTGGTCTCGGACGGGTCGGAGTCCTGCCGGGCACCCGTCGGCCTCGACGTCATGAGTCATCCCCCCACACGCGGGTGGTCCCACGTGTCTGTCGGTTCGTTTCGCCTGCTGAGGTCCCCCTCGACCCTTCGCAGACGTATCAGTGGTGGGCCACGGTCACCACCTCGTCCACAGCCTATAGACATGGAACAGCGACCCGCCGGTTGCATGATGCCCCCCTCGGCATCCGTTCAGGAACGGGCCCCCTCTCCCCGCGATGAACGGCGACCGGTTCCCCGCCCCCCAACAGGCGCGTATCCGCAGCCTCTTCCACACCAGGGTTCTACGGCGTTCAGCATGATCGCAAGACGCTCTACACGGTATTTACCGGTCATACACGACCAATGGGACGTCTGTGTCGAGCCGGGCGCGAGATACGGGAGTGTGGGAAAGCCGACAGGCCCCCTCGGATGGAGGGAGCCTGCCGTGTCGTGCGCCGCCAGGGACTCGAACCCCGGACCCGCTGATTAAAAGTCAGCTGCTCTAACCAACTGAGCTAGCGGCGCCTGCCGACCCCGGAAACTTTACCGGACCGCCCGGGGTGCTCCGGACCACCGGCGGGCGCGGGACGGCCTCCGGCGGTGGTCCGGAAAGGGGCCGGTCGGGGTCGGGAAGGGGCCCGGAAGCGGGATTTCGGACCCTGAGTACATCATTCGGACCGTCAGAATGCGCGTTGTGCCGACAGTTGGGAAAAACTGATCAACGTGCACAGCCGCGGACCTTTCCAGCAGAAGCGTGAACAGAAATGTGAGGGGAATCGCATGGAGTCTCCGGCATTCGAGGAGATCGATCCGGTGAGCGATTGCGACTGTCCCGGCTGCCGCCGGCGACGGCACACCCGGCCGCAGTCGTCGCATTCCCGGTATTCCCCGGGCCCGCTGGGTTTCCGGGGTTTCCCGGGCGCGGCCCGTCCGGCGGCCGTCCACCGGGTCGTGGTGGTCGCCGCCGCGGCCTCCGCCCTCGGCGCGGGGCTCGCCCTGCCGGCCGCCGCCGCCCCCCACGCCCCGGGCCGCCCCGGCGTTCCGGTGGCCGACGAACCGGACACCCCGCAGGGCAGCAAGGCCCCGCTGCACGGCCCGGGGGGCACCCCGGCGCCCCCGGTGGTCCCCACGCCGGGCTCGATCACCCGCGCGGAGATCATCAACCGGGCGAAGACGTGGGTCGCGGCGAAGGTGCCGTACAGCATGGCCGAGTACTGGACCGACGGTTACCGGCAGGACTGCTCGGGCTATGTCTCGATGGCCTGGAAACTGGCCGGCAACGAATGGACCGGCTCCCTCGACAAGTACGCGGTGAAGATTTCCAAGGAGGAACTCCAGCCCGGCGACATGCTGCTGTTCCACAATCCCGCGAACCCCGAGAAGGGCTCGCACGTCGTCCTTTTCGGCGGCTGGACGGACTACACCCGTTCCTCCTACATCGCCTACGAGTCCACCCGCCCGCACGCCCGCCGCCAGGCCACGCCGTACGCCTACTGGGCGAATTCCGGGCGGTACGTCCCTTACCGTTACAAGGGCGTCGCCGAAAGCCCGCCGGGCACCGGCGGTGAAAAGGAACCGGTCGTCGCCAAGCCGCCGACGACCCCGTTCCCGGGGGCGGCGTCCTTCGGTCCCGGCGCCAACAACAAGTACGTCACCCAGCTCGGCCAGATGCTGGTCAAGCGGGGCGGCGCCCGCTTCTACACCTCGGGCCCCGGCCCGGTCTGGACCGACGCCGACCGCCGGGCGACCCAGGCGTTCCAGCGGGCCCAGGGCTGGACGGGCAGTGCCGCCGACGGCATCCCCGGCCCGCAGACCTGGAACCTGCTGGTCACCGGCAAGGGCAAGAGCATCCCGGCAGCCGCCGCGGCGGGCCCCCCGGCCCCGAGCAAGCCACCCGCCCCGAGCAAGCCACCCGCTCCCACCAAGCCCTCGACACCCACCAAGCCCCCGGCACCCGTCCCGCCCCGGGTGCCGCCCTACCCCGGGGCGGCCGTGTTCCGCCCGGGGGTGACCAGCCCCTACGTCACCCAGCTCGGAAAACAGCTGGTCAAGAAGGGATATGGCCGGTTCTACGCATCCGGCCCCGGCCCGCGCTTCGGGGACGCGGACCGCCGTGCCGTCGAGGCGTTCCAGCGGGCCCAGGGCTGGCGGGGCGCGGCGGCGGACGGCTACCCGGGCCCGGAGACCTGGCGCCGCCTGTTCACCTGACGCCCCGCCTCCGACCGTCCCTCCCCATCACAGGGCCCTCCCCATCACAGGGCCCTCACCCCACCCACCACCCCCATCACCCACACGCCCCCCATCACCCCCATCACCCCCATCGTCATGACGCACCCGGCGCGGAGGCTGGCGGCACCCATGAACACGTACGACGACCTGAGCACCTCACCCGAACCCGAGCCCTCCGACGCCCTCGGACCGGCGCCGGGCCGCCCGGCCCCCCGGCTGATCCAGAACGAGGCCACCACCGAGATCCCGGTCCATCTGCTCTTCCGTGACGAACCCGACCCCCAGCCGGTGCCACTGCGCCCGGCCGTGGTGAACCGGCGCCAGGGCACCGGCGAGCAGCCCCGCACCCGGCGCCCGATGCCCGCGAAGCCGCGCCCGGTGGCGCAGGTCGACCCGGAGCTGGTGGAGCACCCGGCGCGGGTGCTGCCCGCGTCGGCCGGGGTGCTGGCCGGGCTCGGCGGGGCGGCAGGGTGCGCGGCCGTCTCGTGGTGGGCCGGGGTGCTGCCCCCGCTGGCCGAGGCGGCGCTGGGGCTGCCCGCGTCCGCCGGGGCGGGGCTCGGCCCGGTCCAGTGGGCGGCGTACACGGGCGCCGGGGCGCTCGCCCTGTTCGGCTTCGGCGGGCTCGCGCGCGGCGGGACCGGGCGGGCCTGGGTCCTCGGTCTCTTCGGCCGCTACCGGGGGACGGTCCGGCGCACCGGTCTGATGTGGGTCAACCCGCTGCTGCTGCGCCGCCGGGTGGACGTCCGGCTGCGGCACTGGCGCAGCGAGCCGATGCACGGGGCCGACGGCAGCGGGGTCGCGCTGCGGGTGGTGGTGCTGGTGTCGTGGCGGGTGCGGGACACCGCGCGGGCCGTGCTGGGCGTCGAGGACCACGAGAGCTATCTGCGCGAGTGCGTGGAGTCGGCGCTGGCCCGGGTGGCGGTGGAGCCGCCGGGCGCCGCCCGCGCCCCGGTGGCGGCGGACACCCTGACCCGGCTGGTGTCGGGGGACGCGGCCGTGGTGGGCCTGGAGGTGTTCTCGGTGCAGCCGGTGCGGGTGGAGTACGCGCCGGAGGTGGCCGCCGCGATGCACCGGCGCCGGATCGCCGCGCTGGACGCCCAGCAGCGGGCGACCATGCTCACCTCGGTCGTCGACTCGGTCGAGGACACGGTGACCCGGCTGACCATGCGCGGCCTGGTCGAGCTGGACGACTACGAACGCAAGGTCCTGGTACGGGACTTGACGGTGGCCTTCTGCTCGGGACGGGCCGGGGACACCGCGCACTGACACGTGTGCGGCCGGGTCTTCCCTGGTCATGGCCAGGTTCCGAGATTGGTATGGACATGTTCAACTAACGGCAATACATTATTGCTTGGTCTAGACCTGCACGGCTCACTGATCTCACCCCCACGTTCTCCCCAGGAGCGGCAGATTATGCGCACTAGGACCAAGCTCTACGCCACCGCCGTGGGAATGGCGACCACCGGGGCACTCGTGCTCTCGTCCCCGGGCGCCACCGGCCACGGCTACACCGACCTCCCCCTCAGCAGGCAGAAGGCCTGCCAGAACGGCACCGTCACCAACTGCGGCAACATCCAGTGGGAGCCGCAGAGCGTCGAGGGCCCGAAGGGCTTCCCGGCGAGCGGACCGGCCGACGGGTCGATCTGCAACGCCGGGAACGGGCAGTTCGCCCAGCTCAGCGCGCCGAAGACGCCGTCCGGTGCGGCCTGGCCCGCCACCAAGGTCACCGGCGGCCAGAGCTACAACTTCCGCTGGCAGTTCACCGCCATGCACGCCACCAGCGACTTCAAGTACTACATCACCAAGGCGGGCTGGAACCAGAACCGCAACCTCACGCGCGCGGACCTCAACCTGACCCCGTTCCTCACCGTCCCCTACAACAACCAGCGCCCGCCGCAGACCCTGTCCCACTCGGGCACCATCCCGTCGGGGCTGAGCGGACGTCATGTCATCGTGGCGGTCTGGACCGTCGCCGACACGACGAACGCGTTCTACGCCTGCTCGGACGTCACTTTCTGACGCAGGCCGGGCTGACCCCCGCGCACGCCGGCACCGGCCCCACCGGTGCCGGCGTCCGTGCGGAGGGTGCCTGGAGATACGTCGAAGGGCCTCCCGCTCCCACGGAAGGCCCTTCGTCGGTGCGCCGCCAGGGACTCGAACCCCGGACCCGCTGATTAAGAGTCAGCTGCTCTAACCAACTGAGCTAGCGGCGCATGACCCGTGCCGACCGCGTTTTCATGCTCTCGCGGGCGGCGACGGGAAAAATACTACCCGCTCCACAGGGGTGCTCCGGACCACCCGGAAACGGGCCCGGAGATCCATCGGAAGGGCCCTAGATCGCGAGCGACAGCAGCACCGGGGCCGCGTTGCGGTTGAGGGTGTCGGCGGCCTGGCGCAAGCGGTGGGCGTGCTCGACGGGCAGCGACAGGGCGAGGCAGCCGGCCGCCGAGCCCGCCGTGATCGGTACGGCCGCGCAGACCGTGCCGATCGCGTACTCCTGGAGATCCAGCACCGGCACGGTCGGCGGCTGGGCCGCCAGCCGGGACAGCAGTTGCCTGTCGCTGGTGATGGTGCGGGAGGTGAGCCGGACCGCCCGGTGCCGGGAGAGATGGTCGCGCCGCCCGTTGTGGTCGAGCTGGCCGAGCAGGCTCTTGCCGAGGGCGGTGGCGTGCGCGGAGTGGCGGAAGTCCACCCACTCGTTGACCACCGGCATCCCCGGGCCCGCCGCGTACTGGGTGACCTTGACCTCGCCGTCCACGTACCGGCTCAGATAGACGGCCGCGCCCACCGAGTCGCGCAGCCGGTCCAGGGTGCGCTGGAGCTGGGCCCGCAGCGCCTGATCCCTGCGGTGCGCGGAGCCGAGCCGGGCCAGCGCCTCGCCCGCCACATGGGTGCCGTCCGTGAGCTGCTCGACGTAGCCCTCGCGGCGCAGCATCCGCAGCAGCCCGGTCAGCCGCTCGCCGCCGAGCCGGGTCCGGCGGGCCAGCTCGGTGCCGGTGACCCCCGTCGGGTGCCGTGCCACCGTCTCCAGGACCCGCAGGGCGTCCTGGGCCGAGTGGTACGGCGCGGTCGGCTCGTGCGTCAGCGTCACGGTGTCTCCCGGTCGCTCGGCCCTGATCCCTGATCCGGTCGGCGGATCCTCCCCACGATAACCGCCACCCACCCCTCCGGAAGAGGCGGTTGGCGAGAACACACCCCTTCCCACGGGGGGAAAGGTCCGACGGCATATGCCACAGGCATGATCACTCATCCCTGCCTGTGCCCGCCCCAGCCCCCCTCACAGCACCGCACCCAGGAACTCCCGGGTCCGCGCCTGCTCCGGGTCGCCGAAGATCTTCTCCGGCGGGCCCGACTCGATCACCCGACCCGAGTCGAACATAAGTACGGTATCGGAGATGTCCCTGGCGAAATTCATCTCATGGGTCACGCACAGAAGCGTGATGTCCGTGCTGCGCGCGATGTCCCGCAGGACGTCGAGCACCCCGGCCACCAGCTCCGGGTCCAGCGCCGAGGTCACCTCGTCCAGGAGCAGGATCTCCGGGCGCATGGCCAGCGCCCGCGCGATGGCCACCCGCTGCTGCTGACCGCCGGAGAGCCGGGTCGGATGCGCGTCCACCTTGTCGCTCAGCCCGACCAGGTCCAGCAGCTCACGCGCCCGCTCCTCGGCCTGGGCGCGCTCGACGCCGAGCACGGTGACCGGCGCCTCGGTGATGTTCTGGAGCACATTCATGTTCGGGAACAGATTGAACTGCTGGAAGACCATCCCGATCTTCCGGCGGATCACCCGCTGGTACTTCTCGCTCGCCGGCCGGAGCCGCCCGTCCGGGCCCGGCATGTGGGACAGCGGGGTGCCGTCCACGGTGATGGTCCCGGAGCTGACCGGCTCCAGCGTCATCAGCAGCCGCAGGATGGTGGTCTTGCCCGAGCCGCTCGGCCCGATCAGCGTCACATGCCTGCCCCGCTCGACGGTGAAGTCGAGCTGGTCGAGCACCACATGGTCGCCGTACCGCTTGACCACCCGGTCGAACTCCACCAGCGGCCCGGCCGGGTCGGGGCCCGGCGGGACGCCGGTGACGGTCTTCCGCGACGGATCAACGGTCTTCCGCGACGGACCTACGGTCCTCCGCGACGGATCAACGGATTTCTGTGACGGATCAACGGTCTTCTGCGACGGATCAGTGGCCAAGGCGTTTCTCCAGCTTTCTCATCGCGAGCGAGGTCGGGTAGCTCGCCAGCAGGAAGATCAGACCGGCGAGGGTGAAGGTCTCGACGTAGGCGAAGTGATAGGCCCCGTACTCCCGCGCCTCGGCGACCATCTCGGTGACCGTGATCACGGCCAGGAAGGGTGTCTCCTTGAACATGGAGATCGCGTAGTTGCCCAGCGCGGGCAGCACCTTGCGCACGGCCTGCGGCAGGATCACCGCCTGCCAGGTGCGCCGCGGCGACATCGACAGCGCCCGGCACGCCTCCCACTGCCCCTTCGGCACGGCGTCGATCCCGGCCCGGTAGACCTCCGACAGATACGCGGCGTAGTGGACACCGAGCACGGCGATGCCGATGGTCAGCGGATCGACGGTGTGGAACACCGCGTACGCGGCGACCAACTGCACCAGCAGCGGCGTCGAGCGCACGAACTCCATGACGGCCTTCACCGGCACGGTCACCAGCCGGGTCGGCGCCCGCCCCGCGACCGCCACGGCCAGCCCGAGCACGGCGGCGACCAGCGTGCCCAGCACGGTCGCCAGCAGCGTCGTCCGGAACCCCTCCCACAGCAGGGGCAGCGAATCGCGTACGGCGTTCCAGTCCCAGTCGTAGTTCACCGCGCCCCTCCCGTCGTGGCACCGGTCTTCGCCACCCGCGCCCGGAGCGCCGCCCGCGTCCCGGACCGGCCGTCGAGCCGACCCCTGGCGTGCCGCTCCAGGGCGTTCATCAGCAGGGTCAGCGCGTAGGCCAGCACGAAGTACAGGACCAGCAGGGTCAGATACGCCGCCGCCGACTCACCCGTGCGGTCCCGCATCTGCTGCACGACCGTCGTCAGATCTGCCGCCGAGATCAGCCACAGCAGCGGCGTGCACTTCAGCAGCTGGATCAGCAGATTCGTGAACGACGGGATCATCTGCGGCCACGCCTGCGGCAGGATCACCCGCCGCATCCGCTGCGCCGGCGACATGTTCAGCGCGACGGCCGCCTCCCACTGCGCCTTCGGTACGGCGTTCAGCGCGCCGCGCACCACCTCGGAACCGTAGGCCCCGTAATTGATGCCCAGGGCGACCACCCCACAGAACAGCGGCGACAGTTCGTAGCCGATGAGCAGCGGAAGGGCGTAGTACAGCCAGAACAACTGGACGTACAGGGAGGTGCCGCGGAAGAACTCCACCAGCACCCGGGACACCCCGCGCACCAGCGCCGCCCGGCCGCGGGCCATGAAACCGAACCCGAACGCCAGGACGAGCGCGAGGGCCGAGCCCAGCACGGTGGCCGCGACGGTCACCCCGAGGCCGGACCACACCTCGGGCAGATGGGCGAAGAAGTATGTGTAGAAGTCACCCATGGGTGCGCGTCCCCGTCACGCCTGGCACAGGTCGGCGGTCCTGAGGTCGGCCGGCGGGATGGTGTCCTCGCCGAAGCCGTACTCGCTGAGCAACTGCACATACCGGCCCCGGTCGGAGGTGATCTTCTTCAGCTCGCGGTTGAAGGCGTCCCGCACCTCCTCGCCGCCCTGCCGGAAGACGGCGCCCCCGGGGCTGTACTGCTTCACCCCGTCGACCTCCGGCACGAACGACCGGGTCACCTCCAGGCCGCTGTTGTTCTTCGCGAGCCAGTTCAGCGAGATGCCGGTGAGCAGGAACGCGTCGACCCGGCCGGCCTTGACCGCGTCGGCGCCGTCCTGCGGCTTCTGGAGTGTCCTGATGTCACCGTCGGCGATCCCGGCGCCGGTGGCGTAGCCCTTCTCGACCGCGCCCGACATCACCCCGATCACCGCCCCGGCGTCCTTGGCGGAGGCCAGGTCGGTGAGGTCCTTCGGGTTGCCCTGCTCGACCATCAGCGCGGTGGGCGAGATGAACTCCGGCTCGGAGAACAGCGTCTTCGCGCAGCGCTCCGGGGTGATCGCCATCCCGGCGCTGATCACGTCGTACTTCCCCGCCTGGAGCCCCGGGATCAGCCCGTCCCACTCGGAGAAGGCGGGCCGCAGCTCGGCCACCCCGAGGGCCTGGAAGATCTCCCGGTGCAGCGTGGGTGCCTCCCCCTTGAGCTGCCCGTCCTCCTCATAGCCGTACGGCGCCTCATTGGCGTAGGCGACCCGGACGTAGCCCTGCTCCTTGAGCTTGTCCAGCCCGGCGGCCTCGCCGCCCGCGTCCGTCCTGCTGCACGCGGTCAGCAGTCCGGGCACCGTGAGCGCGCCGCCGACGGCCGCCGTTCTGGTGAGAAAGACCCTGCGGGACAGCTGCGGGAATGAGGTCATGGACGTGCCTCCAGATGTGGTGCTCTCGTACCGGTCGCGACCAGTTCTCCCGCCTGCCCGATGGCGGGAAGCTATGCCCGGACCCGGCTCGATGTGATGAAACGGTGACCGGAAGGAGACCTGCGCGTTTCCGGGCTCGCCGGGGCGCGGATCTCCGCCGGGAGGGCGACGCTGGAGAGGTCGGCGTACGGGCCGGGCACCCGGGCAGGGGAGCCCCAGGCTCTTCGGGTGGATCTCCGTGGCGCGGAGACCCGCCGGAAGGGCGGCCCTCAGCGGGCCCTGGCCCCGCGCGCAGCAGGAAGGCAGGACATGACCGCACTCGGATTCCTCCACCCGGGCGACGCCCCCGCGGACGACTATCCGCGCATCGAGCAGCTGCTCGGCAGTGACATCCGCCTGGACGTCGTCCGCGCGGATCTCACCGAGCCGGCGGAAGCGGGCGGCCCGGGGGGTGCGGGGGGTGCGGCCGGGGCCGACAGTCCCGCCCGGCTGGCGGCGATCGCGGAGCGGCTCCGGCTGACCGGCGCCGAGGCGGTCGTACGGACCGGCCCGGACCCCGTCGACCTGCGCACCGCCCGCGCCCAGTCCCGCGCCCTGGCCCTGGCCGCCGGCATGCCCGCCTCCTGCGCCCCGCTGGCCTTCGTCAACGCGGCGCGGGAACTGGGCGCCCGGCGGGTCGCCGTCGCGTCGACCGGCCCGCCGCCGGAGGTGGACCGCAGCGCCGCGTTCCTGCGGGAGGCGGGACTGGAGGTCACCCAGGCCATCACCGGACCGCCCGGCGATCTCCTGGCACTGGCCCGATCGGCCGACACCCCGGAGACACAGGCCGTCCTGTTCCCCGACCCCGCCCTCCAGACCGCGGCCCACCTCCAGCAACTGGAGGCGGACCTGGACAAGCCGGTCCTCACGGCGTCCCAGGTCACGGTCTGGGAGGCCCTGCGCCTGACCGACAGGAGAGTGAACGCCCCCGGGCTGGGCGCCCTGTTCGACCGGGAGCCGATCGTGCAGGTGTGAGCCGGAATAACCGGAGACAGTCTCCTGTTACGCCCGGAGGACCTGGACCGAGACCATCCAAGGCATTCGGTACTCAGCATTCAGGCATCCAGGTGTTCAGATGCCCGGGTGTGCGGCGAACAGGAGGCGCAAAGTGACGGCAGAGGCGGCGGCAATGGCAGACGGAATCCGTGGCCGGGCACAGGGCACCGCACCCGTTCCCCTCTCCGTCCTGGACCTGGCGACGGTCGGTACGGGCCACACCGCCACGGAAGCCCTCACCACCGGGGTCGACATCGCCCGCCTCGCGGAGGCCCGCGGTTTCCACCGCTTCTGGGTGGCCGAACACCACTCCATGCCCGGTGTCGCCAGCTCCTCACCCGCCGTGATCCTCGCCCACCTCGCCGCGCACACCTCCCGGATCCGGCTGGGCTCCGGCGGTGTCATGCTCCCCAACCACGCCCCGCTGGTGATCGCGGAGCAGTTCGGCACGCTGGAGGCGATGGCCCCCGGCCGGATCGACCTGGGCCTGGGCCGCGCCCCCGGCACGGACGGCCCCACGGCCGCGGCCCTGCGCCGCACGGCCACCCTGGGCGAAGGCGCCGACGACTTCCCCCAGCAGCTCACGGAACTGATCCGCTTCCTGGACGACGACTTCCCCGACGGCCACCCCTACGGCCGGATCCACGCGGTCCCCGGCCCGGTCCAGGCGACCGCGCCCGGCGGCGTCCAGTCCCCGCACCGCCCGCCGGTCTGGCTGCTGGGCTCCTCCGGCTTCAGCGCCCGCCTCGCCGGCCTGCTGGGCCTGCCCTTCGCCTTCGCCCACCACTTCTCCGCCCAGAACACCGTCCCGGCCCTGGACCTCTACCGCGAGTCCTTCTCCCCCTCACCCCTCCTGGACCGGCCCTACGCCGCCATAGGCGTCTCGGCCGTCGCCACCGAGGACCCCGAGGTGGCCCGCGGCCAGGTCCTCGCCGCCGCCCTGGGCATGGTCCGCCTGCGCACCGGCCGCCCCGGCCTGATGCCGACCCCCGAGGAAGCCGCCGCCCACACCTTCAGCGCGATGGAACGCGACTTCATCGACTCCTGGAACGGCAACGTCATCCACGGCACCCCCGACGAGGTGACCACCGGCCTCAACGACCTCCACAAGCGCACCGGCGCCGACGAACTGATGATCACCGCGAACATCCCCGGCGGCGACGTACGCCTGAACTCCTACGCCCTGATCGCAGACGCATACGAATTGCCGACGACCACCTGACCGACACCACTGGCAGCCCCCTGCGAGGCCGGACGGGTCCGGGGGGGGGGCTGGTGGCCCGTTCTACCGAGGCATGGTGGGTGTGGCTGGTGTACCCGCTCTACCGGGGACGGGGTGGGTGTGGGTGGGTGGTCTGCCCGTTCTACCGGGCCGGGTGGGTGTGGGTCCCGCCCGATGCAGCTGTGCCGGGTCGTGTCGGCCGCGTTGTCTTCCGCTGCCATGTCGGCCAGACGCAGCAGCCAATGGCTTCCGCGGCCGGCCCCGTCCCTGTGACACAGGCCCACATCGATGGGGGAGTCCCCCTGCCCGCCCCGCCCCGACGCCCAGGGCTTCCGACCGCCTGTCCCGGCTCCGGGCCTGCGGGCGGGCGAGCAGCACCGCTCGCATGACCTCTCCGCTCAGAACCTACGCATGCCCCGCGCCCCACCCCACACTCACCCGCGCCGGGCCACCCCGGCCACACCGCCGCCCGCCCTGCCTCCCGCCGGGAGACACCAGCCACGGCCCACGGCCTCCCGCCCCCGGGAGCCCCCGGGAGCCCCCGGCCATGGTCCAGCACCGGCCGGGGCCGGCCCTACGGCTTCCCCACCGTCTGTTCCGTCTCGCTGGGGCAGGTCAGTAGCTCGGAGATACGATCCGGCGATACCGGGCGGGAGTACAGCCACCCCTGGCCGGTGTCGCAGCCGATGCGGCGCAGGCGGCCGGCCTGGGCCGAGGTCTCCACGCATTCTGCGGTCACCGTCAGGCCGAGCCGGTGGGCGAGCTGGATCATCGCCTCGACGACCACCTCGTCGGCCGGGTTGGCGCGGCTGCCGGCCTCGCGTTCGTCGTACTGGAAGCCCCGGACGAAGGACCCGTCCAGTTTCAGTACCGACACCGGCAGGCGGCTCAGGTAGGCGAGGTTCGAGTACCCCGTGCCGAAGTCGTCGATGGCGATGCGGACCCCCATGTCGCTGAGGGACTGCAAGGCTTGCAGCGGCCGGCCGGAGGAGCCCATCACCGCGGACTCGGTCAGCTCCAGTTGGAGCAGATGCGGGGCGAGGCCGGTCTCCGCGAGGATCCGGGCCACGTCGGCGACCAGATCGGAGTCCCAGACCTGCCGCACGGCCACATTGACGCTGACGAAGATCGGCTCCTCGTCGGGATGGTCGAGCTGCCAGCGGCGGGCCTGCCGGCACGCGGTGGCCAGCACCCAGCGGCCGAGCGGCACGATCGCGCCGTCCTCCTCGGCCAGTGTGATGAAGCGATTCGGCGTCAGCATGCCGAACTGCGGGTGATTCCAGCGCACCAGCGCCTCCACCCCGCTCAGCCGCCCGTCGGACATCCCGACCAGCGGCTGATACTCCAGTACGAACTCCTTGCGCTCGATCGCGGGCCGCAGGGTGGAGGCGAGCGCCTGACGGGTCATCCGGTGGGCGTTGCGCTCCGGGTCGAAGAGCGTCCAGCGGTCCTTGCCGTCGGCCTTGGCCCAGTACAGCGTGGTGTCCGCGGCCTGCATCAGCCCGGTCGCGCTGGTCCCCGCCGCGAGCCGCTCCACCACCCCGATCGACGCCGACACCGACAGCCGCCGCCCCGACAGATCGAACGGCGCCTGGAGCGCGGTCAGCACCGACTCGGCGAGATCGGCGAGCTGCTCGGTGCCGGTGGAGTCCTCCACCATCAGCGCGAACTCGTCGCCGCCGAGCCGGGCCACCAGCGGCGCGCTGGCCCTCGTATGACCGGCCGTGTCGGCACAGCGGGTGAGCCGCTCGGCGACGGCGGCCAGCAGCCGGTCACCGATCCGGTGGCCGAGGGTGTCATTGATGGCCTTGAAGCCGTCCAGGTCGAGATAGCACAGCCCGATCCGCCCGGTGCCGCCGGTCACCTCCGGCTCGGCCTCCAGCGCCGTGGTGAGCCGCTCGAAGAACAGGGTCCGGTTGGGCAGCCGGGTCACCGGGTCGTGCATCTGCAAGTGCCGCAGCCGCGCCTGGAGTTCCCGGCGGGCACTGATGTCCCCGGCGGAGAGCAGCACCGCGTGCGGATCGCCGGGCAGCGGGGCGACGGTGATCTGCACCCACACCGCGTGACCGTCGTCGGGATGCTTGAGCCGCCGGGTGCAGCGCAGCCGCGCCTGCCGCCCGCGCAGCACCTCCCGGTAGGCATGCCAGGTACGGGCGTCGGAGGCCAGGTCCACCAGGTCGGCGGCGGCCCGGCCGGCCAGCCGGCCCGGCACGATCCCCAGCAGCTCACCCAGCGCCTCGTTCGCGCTGACCACCAGCCCCTCGCGGTCCACGACCGCCATGGCCAGCGGCGCACAGACGAAGGCGGCCCGATAGGCGCCCTCGGTGGCACTCGTACTGTCGGCCGACTCGTCACCGGTACGACGAGCCGCAGGATGATCGCTGTCTGTGACGGCCGGCCGGATGAGGTCTGCCGCGGGCGTCGGCCCTTCGGACGTTCCGCTCACCGCTCGCTCCCGCAGTGCACTCGATCTGCTCGATCTCTGTCCGGGCAGGAAAGTGTCAGGAAAGTGTGCCGATCATAGAGGTTGGTCCCCGGCCCTTCCAGCCACTATCCAGTGTCGCGGATGGCCCCACTGTCCTGACAGATCGTTTCTGCCCGTGCGGGGACCGGTTTCCACAACCACCGACCGATTGTGACGGACCGTGAACATTCCGGGGGTGTTGACGCGGCGGGTGTGACCGGCCCCTCACCCACCCGGGGTAGACAAACAGGGCATACGACATGAAATTCCCACAGGCTGGGTGCGGTGTCCCACGATCCGCTCCCGGAGGTATCTGTGCCGCGTCCGCTTCCGCGCCCCCGACTGCGCAGCACCGCGGCCGTGTTCACCGTCCTGTCGGCCGTCGCCGCCACCTCCTTCATCACCGCCCCGTCCATCGCCGAGCCCTTCGCCGCCTCCCCGTGCGCCCTCACCCGTACCGCCGCCCATCACTCCGAGGGCCTCGACACCTGGAACGGCGCGTATCCGAAGCCGGTCCGGTCACTGGACGCGGTGATGATCTTCCTGTCCTTCCCGGACGCGGCCCCCCGCACCACCCCCGCCGAACTGACCGCCGATCACTTCCCCGCCACGTCCACCTTCTTCTCCCGCGCCTCCTACGGCCGCTTCAGCCTGCGCCCGCACCCACTGCGCCAGTGGATCCGCATGCCGCGCCCGTCCACCGCGTACGCCATGCAGCGCGACTGGAACGCCGCCCACCGGGCCGCCTACCTGCGCGACGCCCTCGCCGCGGCCGACGGCCAGGTGGACTTCTCCCGCTACGACGTCGTCTACTTCGTCGCCGACCCGGACGCCCCGGGCGTGGACTCGGACGCCACGAAGGTGGTGAACCTGGACACCCCGCTGCGCGCGGACGGCACCGACATCCGCCGGGTGGTGACGGTCTTCGAGCAGCATCCGCCGGACCGGCTGGTACTGGCCCATGAGACGGGCCATGTCTTCGATCTGCCGGACCTCTACCACCGTCCGGTGGACGGTCACGGCGACTGGGACACCCATGTCGGTGACTGGGATCTGATGGGCAGCCAGTTCGGGCTCGCCCCGGATCTCTTCGCCTGGCACAAGTGGAAGCTGGGCTGGCTGGAGGACCGCCAGGTGGTCTGTGTCCCGGGCTCCGGGCCGACCCGTCTCACCCTGGAGTCCCTGGGCGTGGGCCCGGACGCCCCGGCGACCGGCGCGGCCGGCTCCCCGGCCTTCGGCACCGGCCGCGGCACCAAGCTCGCGGTGGTCCGTACGGGCCCCTCCGGCGCGCTGGCCTTCGAGGCGCGCGGGGCCGTCGGCAATGACGCCACGGCCTGCCGCCAGGGCGTCCTGGTCTACCGGATCGAGGCCGACACCGCGTCCGGCGCCGGTCCCATCCAGGTCGTCGACGCCCACCCCGGCAAGGAGGCCTGCTGGCAGAACTCGGTCTACCCACCCCTGGCCGACGCCCCCGTGGAACTGGGCGAGAGCTTCACGGTCCCCGGCGCCGAGGTGCGGGTGAAGGTGGAGAACCGCACCCCCACAGGAGCCTGGACCATCCGCATCACCCCCGCGACCTGACTGCCCCCGTCCAGGCGACGGGAAGGCCAACCGGTGTGGGAAGGGGGGTGTGGGTGGCGAAGCCCCCGCAACGCGCGGCGAACGCCGCGCAGAAACAGAGATGGCGAGACATGTCGCGCTTTCCGCGAACACGTCTCGCCATCGTCATCGTGCGCCGCCAGGGACTCGAACCCCGGACCCGCTGATTAAGAGTCAGCTGCTCTAACCAACTGAGCTAGCGGCGCCTGCTGACGTCGTAGACCTTAGCATCCTGGTCCTGGGGAGGAAAAATCGAAATGCGTACGGCGGAGCGGGCGGCCCGTACGGCGGCCCACAGGAGCACCTCCGGGCCGGGCAGCCAGGGGTGGCGGGTGTCCGGGGCGACGAGCCAGCGGTTGTCGAAGGGCCCGGCGCAGCCGGTGGGGGCGGTGGGGGCGGGGACGGTCACGGCGTCGCCGGTGCCGTGGCACAGCAGGGGCGGGATGCCCTCGGCACGGCCGCCGTCGGTCTCGCTGCCGGCGCCGTCCGCGCGGGCGCCCCATTCCTCCCAGTGCAGCAGCGAGGGGAGCCGCTGAGCGGTGCCGGACGCGGCGAAGAGCAGCACGCGGCCCCGGTAGACGGCGACCGGGCCGGAGCCGGGCCCGTCGTCCCACAGCCGGTCCAGCATCCGGCGGCCGAACATCGCGGGCGCGCTCACCACGTCGAAGGCGGTGCCGCAGGGCAGGACGACGGGGGCGTCCGGGTGCTCCTGCCACAGGGCGAGGGTGCTGCGCGGGTACGTTGCGGCGGAGGCGAGCCAGTCGGCGCCGTCCGGGGTGACGCCGGAGACCTCGGCGGCATCGGGGAACGGCAGTGCGGGCGGTGCGGGAAAGGCGGTGAAGATGGTGGTGGGGGCTGTGGAGAAAGGTTCATTCCGGGCGCTGCTCATGTCGTCCAGATCTACCTGCTGTGAGCATCCGATCTCAACGAGTTGCCGGAAATCGGGACAGGACGGGGTGCGGGGGAGTATCTTGCCCGCCTGGCATATGCGGGGTGCGCGTTGCCGTACCGGCTGGACCGGCCTGGACCGCCGGTAACAGCGCCGGACGGTCGGCGCCCCTGGGACCCGCTCAGAGCCAACTGGGCCAGCTGGGTCATCTGGGGTCAGCCCAGCGACCCGGTGGCCCGCAAGGGGCCAACAGAGCTACCCGCACCCCGCAGGACGGCTCACACGGGATCCACATGCCCCCGCCCCCGGCTCCCCTCGGCGCCCCGCATCAGATCCTGCCCGAACTCGACCATCTTCTTCGCGTAGTCCTCGGTCCACTCGGCCTGTTCGGCCAGGTCCGCCGGGGTCAGCCGGTCGAACCGGCGCGGGTCGGCCAGCTGGGCCGCCGCCATCGCCTGGAACTCGACCGCACGGTCGGCCGCCGCCCGGAACGCCTGTGCCAGCTCGGTCGCCCGCGCCAGCAGCGCACGCGGGTCGTCGATCGACTCCAGGTCGAAGAAGTGCTCCGGATCGGCCGCCGCCTGCATCGGCTCGAAGAGCAGGGGCGCGGGGCGTAGCCGCGGTTCATTGCGGCGCGGCGTGGGCTCCGCCATGTCTTTTCCTCCTCGTACGGTCGGTGGCGTACCCGCACTCGAACACCACGGGCCACCGTCCATTGTCGCTCGTACGCGCAAGGGGGCCGCGCCGACGGCCACGGCCCCGCATCCGACGCCGGCGACGACACCGTCCGGCGCCCGGCGCTGCCGGGTCGGCCCGGCTCAGGGCCGCCAGCTCACCCGATGCTCGCCCAGATGGGACAACACCGCATGATGGGCCTCCCAACCGTCCGGGAACTTCACCACCGTCCCCAGCTGCACCGGCTCGGTCGACGGGTACGCGTCGAGCAGCTCGCTCACGCCCGCCCGGCACACCACCACACAGGCGTGCCGGTGCCGGGACGCCAGCACGCACAGCCGGCCCGTCTCCAGGTGGAAGGCGGTGGCGTCCGGACGGCCGGACAGCGGATGCAGGACGACCGTGACGTCGAACTCCATGCCCTGGAGCCGGTTGGCCGTGTCCACGGTGACCCCGGACACGCCCAGCTCGGCGAGGGCCGCGCGGACGGCCGCCGCCTGGTCGCGGTGGGCGGTGCCGACGGCGACCCGGCCCGCCGTCAGCGGTACGGGGTCCGGCGAGCGCTCCGAGCGGGCCGCGCCGCCCCGGTCCAGGAGCCGCCGTACCACCGTCGCCACCGCGCGGACCGCCTCCGGGTCGGTGCGCGGGGTGTGCCGGGCGGGCAGCTCCAGCAGGCCCCAGCCGGACTCGGCCGCCGCGTCGATCACCCGGTCCGGACCGGAACCGTCGGCCGGGACGGCGAAGGTCAGCCGCCGGTCACCGTGGCCGGTGCCGCTGCGGAACGGGGTGTACGGGTAGAAGGCGGCCGAGACCAGCGGCGCCGCCGACGCGGGCAGCCGCCAGGAGACCGGCAGCCGGTGCTGCGGGAGCTGCGGATTGTGCGCGAGCAGCGTCATCACGGCCGACGCGGACGGGTCGTACGACAGCCCCGCCCACTGCTCGCTGCCGACGATCGAGAACGGGTCGAGCTGCCCCGGGTCGCCCACGAACAGCGCCCGCTCGAACAGCCCGGCCACGGCCAGCAGCGCGTCCGAGCGCATCTGGTACGCCTCGTCCACGATCGCGTGCCGCCAGGGCTCGTCCACCTGGACGTGCGCCCACTTCGCCGCCGTCGAGATCACCACCGGCAGGCCCGCCAGGTCGGCCGCCTTGGCCGACGTCCGCACCTGCTCCAGGCCGTCCAGCGCCTTGTCGTACGGGTCGGAGTCGCTGCTGTGCAGGCGTCCCACCGGCAGCTCGGGCCGCTTCTCGGCGAGCCGCAGCACCAGGTCGTCGACCTGCGCGTTGGTCTGCGCGACCACCATCAGGGGGCGTCCGGCGTCGGCGAGTTCCAGCGCGGCGCGCACCACCAGCGTGGACTTTCCGGCGCCGGGCGGGGAGTCGACCACGACCCCGCGCTCGGCGCCGCGCAGGGTGTCACGCAGGATCGCGTCGGTGGCCCGCGCCGCCGCGGTGCCCGGGTCGAGCGGGGGCGGGCCGGGGGAGGCCCAGGACGAGGTGCCGGAAGGGGTTCCGGGGGAGGTCGTGGTCACCGGGTTCCTCCGAGGATGCCCCGGCCTTCAGACCGGGGTGGAATCGGGCTCCTGTGGGGCGGGGCAGGGAGAGAGTGATCGCCTTCAGGGCGATTGGTCGTCTGCCGAGTCGTTGCCGCGCCTGTCCTCAAGCCGGTGCAGGATCTCGGAGTTGAGGGATCTGCGGGCGGACCTGGCCTGAGTGGCAAGCCATTCATGCAGGTCGGCGGGGAGACGGAGGGTGATGCGTACTTCATGATCCATGCCCTGAACTGTAGTGGTAAAATGGTGGCATGACGACACCACAAGTATCGGAGGGCGCCGGGCATGCCCGGTACACCTACCGGCTTCGCGTGTCGTCGACCGCCCGCACCGGCCTCATGGCCGAGTGGGCGCGCTGCCGATGGGTGTGGAACGAGTGCGTGGCCATGTCCCGCAAGGTCCACACCGCGAACCGGGGAGCGGCCGAGAAGAAGACGACGTGCGGCCCGGCCCAGCTCGACAGGATGCTGACCGAAGCCCGCAACGCCATGGCGTGGCTGCGTGAGGGTGCCTCGGTGCCGCAGCAGCAGACCATCCGCGACTTCGCCGCGTCCCGGGCCAAGGCCATCAAGGACATCAAGGCGAAGCTGCCGGTGCGTCGGCGTGCCGGGATGCCCCGGGTCAGGCGGAAGCGGGACGCGCTGCCGACGCTGAACTACACGCAGCGCGGGTTCCGGCTGAGGGACGGGCGTCTGCATGTGGCGGGCGGGATCGTCCTGACGGTCGTCTGGTCCCGCGAACTCCCCGCCGTACCTTCCTCGGTGCGCGTGTACCAGGATGCTGTGGGGCACTGGTACGCGTCGTTCGTCGTGGCCGGCGAGGCGCAGCCGCTCCCGGCCACGGGGCGGGTGCTCGGTGTGGACTGGGGCGTGAGGGTGTGCGCCACCCCCACAGACGCCGCCCCCGAGATCCCGCACCCGCGGCACGGGCGCAGGGCGCAGGCGAAGCTGACCCGGTACGACCGGATGGTGGCGCGCCGCAAGCCGAAGAAGGGGCGGGCCGGATCGAGGGGCTACCGGGAGGCGAGGAAGTCGCGTGCCGAGGTCTACGCGAAGATCGCCCGGCAGCGGCAGGACACCGCCCGCAAGTGGGCCAAGCG